>JACCRA010000271.1 GCA_013813825.1 Pyrinomonadaceae bacterium
CGCGTCGATAGTGTTCAGGCCGTCAACGGAGAGGGCGACGGCCACGCGCACCGGCAGCGGATTTCTGATCCGCAAAGCGTACTCAGCCCCTTTGACGGCTTCGACGTAGTTCCGACCACGCCCCGCCAGCTTCTCCTGCCGCACCCCATCAATTAACACTTCGACATCGAATTCGCCCTGATAACTCGGCGCAATTCGTTCAGGTCGCTGAGGCGTCGCCGCCACGACGGACGGAACACCTGTTCCCCATCCTGAGCTTGACCACACTAACAACAGCCCGGCCATCAACACCCCGACGATTAATCCCTTCAAAGTTCTTTTCATCGTGATTCTCCCTTCGTGTCAACTCCGTGACCCCGCTTGAACGCAGTTCACAATTATTTCTTGCGAACCAAGCCGGAGTTTGTGGTACAAGTCTGGCCGCGGAAAAGGAGAGACGGATGATCAATTTCGACGCGGAGAATTGCCGCCAGCTTGAGGCTTCAATGCGGCGCGAGTGGTTGGAGACCAACGGACTCGGAGGCTTTGCTTCCGCCACCGTCAGCGGCATGAACACGCGACGCTATCACGGCCTGCTCGTCGCCGCCACCCGTCCGCCCACCGAGCGCGCCGTGTTGCTCTCGAAACTTGAGGAAACGCTCGTCCTCGGCGACCGGCGATTTGAACTCGGGACCAACAAATATCCACACCACACCATCCACCCGCAAGGCTATCTACTCCAGAGCAATTTCCGTCTCGATCCTTTTCCCGTTTTCACTTTCCGCGCCGGAGACTTTGAATTAGAGAAAAGCGTCCTGATGCTCCACGGCGAGAACACCACGATTATTCGTTATCGCCTGCTGGGTGAGACTGATGCTCAAGCCACGCTCGAAGTGCGCCCGCTCATCGCATTCCGCAATTACCACTGGCTCGGCCACGAAACGCACGAGTTGTTTCACCCGCCGGAAGTCGAAGACGGGCAAGTGCGCCTCCGGCGGCACGACAACTTTGGCGGCACGCTTTACCTCGCGCACAACGGGCGCTATGTCGCCGGCGAAGCCGGCTGGTACAAAAATTTCGAGTACGCCGAAGAACAAGCGCGCGGCTTCGATTTTCAAGAAGACCTGTTCAACCCCTGCCAACTCATGTTTGAACTGAAAGGCGGCGAGACATGCGACATCATTGCATCGACGCAAAGGCATGAAGCGGCGGAGGCGTCGTCGTTAGAGGAACGGGAACGCCAACGACGCCGCGACGTGATCGAAGTCGCACGCGACCGCGACGACTATACGCGCCAGCTTTGCGCCGCCGCCGATCAGTTCGTTGTCAGCCGCGGACGCGAATTGCATTCGGTGATCGCCGGCTATCACTGGTTCACTGATTGGGGACGCGACACGATGATCTCCCTGACCGGCGTGGCGCTCTCGCTCCGCCGCTTCGACACCGCCCGCGAAATTTTGCTCGCCTTCGCTTCACATCTTGATGGCGGTTTGATCCCGAACCGCTTTCCAGACAGCGACGAGGAGCCGGAATACAACACCGTGGACGGCACGCTCTGGTACGTCCACGCCATCGGCGAATACCTGCGCCGCACCAACGATCTGCAATTCGTCGGCGAGAATTTTTACGTCCTCTTGAAACAGATTGTCGAGAGCCACGAACGCGGCACGCGCTACAACATTCGCGCCGACGCCGACGGATTATTGCGCGCCGGACATCCGGGCGTGCAACTGACGTGGATGGACGCGAAAGTGGGCGATTACGTCGTCACGCCCCGGACGGGTAAGCCCGTCGAGATTCAGGCGCTCTGGCACAACGCGCTTCGCACCGTCGAAGAGATCGCGCGCCGTCTCGAAGACGTGCAGACCGCGTTGCGCTGCGGTCTGCTCGCCGAGAGAGCGCGCGTCAGTTTCAACGAATTATTTTGGAATAGTGAAGCAAACTGCCTGTTTGATTACATTGACGACGCGGGCGTACCCAACGCCGACGTGCGCCCGAATCAGATTTTCGCCGTCAGCTTGCCGCACGCGCTCCTGAGCGGCGAACGCGCCCGGCGCGTTGTCGAGACCATCGAGCGTGAGTTGCTCACGCCCCACGGCCTGCGCTCGCTCTCGCCAAGCCACCCCGCCTACCGTGGGCGCTACGAAGGCGGTCCTTACGAGCGCGACACCGCTTATCATCAAGGGACGGTCTGGGGCTGGCTGATTGGTCCCTTCATCTCCGCCTATCTAAAAGTCAACGAACGCTCGCCGGCCAGCTTGATCAACGCGCGCCTCTGGACGCTCCCCTTCCGCCTGCACCTCTCGGAAGCCGGGCTGGGTCAAGTGTCCGAAATTTTCGACGGCGATTCGCCACACACCCCGCGCGGCTGCGTCGCGCAAGCGTGGAGCGTCGCCGAACTGTTACGCTGTGAACTGGAAGAACTCGGCTGAAGGCCAAGCCACGTGGAGTTATTTGTAGGGGCTGTGGCTTGTCCTATCCCCTCTCGCGCCAGCACGATATTTGACGTAATGTCTCGCTTCAGCCGCCTCGCGCGAAAAGCCTTCAATCTGAACAGAGCGAATAAGCTTGAGTGCCATGCTATCGCCGGGTCGGCTGCGCGTGATTGTTCGGCGGCGGGTTTCAGGGGAAACTGTCTCTTTTCTGCTTGCCCTCTTCGGCCCGCCACCAGCACTCGGTTCTCTACAGCTTTTACTCCTCAGTAACTTTGAGGTCGATTTCGTAATCGCCCTTTGTCCCTGTTTCTTTATGCTTAAAAGGGCATCCCGGGGCCGCCGGAAAGTCTTTTTCACCCTTCTTAAAGAGAAGAGAATCTTGACGTTTGCTGCCTGCAAGCAGCAGCTCCTAAATGTGCAAAGCTTAGTCGGGTAAGGAAGTGACGTTGCCGCCGTTCCCTCCCCTCAGAACCCATCATGCAAATTTCCCCGCAATAGGCTCAAGCTTCTCATTTACACCGGCTTCATCCATTCGACACATCGCATTAGATGTTCGCCCATTCCGGCCGCTGTGTCTTGGTGAATGCGCCCGTGGCCGGGCAAGACCCATTCAAAGTTAAGCGGCAGTAGCTTTGCCATCGAGCGCGTCTGCTCAGGCCAAGAGTACCAGCACGCGCTGCGAAACGCGGTGAGGGTTTCGCGCGTTGGGGACCAAGCGAGGTGATCGCCGGTGAAGAGAAATTTGTCGCGGTAGTGCAGCACCATGTGTCCGCGCGTGTGGCCGGGGACGGGGATCGCCGTTAGTTCGTCGTCGAGAGTGACGGTGGCTTCGCCCTCGATGATGTGTTCGACCCCCAAGCGCCGCGCCCCATCGTCGGCGTGCATGATGCGACGGCAGTTGAAGCGGCGGGCGAATTTTTCGTGATCGGCAATGTCGTCCTTGTGCGTCAGGAACATCGTCCGCACGCCGCCAAGCGCCTCGATCTTTTTCACCAACCGCGAAGCGAAACGCGGTGAATCCACCAGCACGTTGCCGCCCGCCGCCTCCGGCCGCACGATTAGGTAGCTCCACGCGCCAAAACTCGCTTCGGAAGTGAAGCCGCAGAAATAGACGTTCTCGGCGAGCAGTTGCGGGAACGCCTCGACGCCAATGCGCGTGTCGTACTTCCCGCGCGCCGTCCCGATGGAAGAGGTGGGGCAGGCGACGAGCGCCATCAAAGCGCGGCGGATTTCGTCTTCCGTTTGCGGCTGGGCGTGGACGCTCGACTGGTCGCCGTGATCGCGAAACGTCGCCGGCGCGATCTGCCGGCAGGCGTCGCAATCAATGCACGACGCATCAACGTAAAAATCGCCCGCGACGTTTTCGGGCAAACATTGCCGGATGTCTGACATGGAGGTGAGTCTAAAGTTTGAGGTTCAAATTTCAAAATTGAAAAGTCTGATTAGCCCTACTTCCCCAGACCATCGGCTAAGAGTTGAGAGAGGCGCGAAAGCATGAGATAGCCGGGGTTTTCGACAGTCCAGAGCACTTCGGGCATTTCATCGCAGGTGATCGCCAGCGCGATCCGCCCGCGCTTGGTGTAGAGGATGCCGACGTTGCTACGGAGATGGTCAAGCGCGCCGGACTTAGTTGCCATCTCGACGCCGTTCAGCGTGCGCCCGATGCCGTGATGAGACTGTTCACGTTTCAGCAACTCGATCATCTCTTTCGAGGCGGCGGGGCTGACGACTTCTCCGCGTTCGAGTTTCTCCAACAGCGAGACCATTTCGCGCGGAGTCGAGACGCCCAGCCCGTAAGGTTTCAACGCCGGATCATCGCCCGCGCGGCTGACGCCGCCGCCGAAAACTTTGCGGAGCAAGCGCGTTTTCTTCAAACCCAAAGTGTCCATCCGCGCGTTGACCGCGTCGGTGGTGAGCACGTCCAGCACGAGGTTCGTCGCGCTGTTATCGCTGAGCACGATCATCAAGTTGACGGCGTCGCGCAGCGTGAGTTTCAGCCCGTTGTCAAACTCGAAGAGGACGCCCGACCCGCCGACCTTCTTCTCCTTCGTCAACACCAACTCGTCGCTCCACTTCGCCTTTCCTTCCGCCACCCGCGCGAAGGCTTCGATCATGATCGGCACTTTAATAGTGCTGGCCGTGCGAACGCGCTCGTCGCCGTTCAGTTCGTAAGTCGCGCCGGTGTCCAGATTCTTCGCAGAGAGCCAGATTTTCCCCTTGAAGCTCGCGACTTCAGCGCGCACGCGCGAGTCCAGAAGCGCCGTGGTCGGGTTCGGCGTGGCAACGGGTGTTTGTCCCAGCGCC
>JACCRA010000279.1 GCA_013813825.1 Pyrinomonadaceae bacterium
CCCGGCAGGAAATGACCGATCTGGCCCGCGCCTCCGGCGGCAAGGCTTTCACCGCGCTCGATCTGCGCGACGCCCGCCAAGCCTTCGCCCAGATCGCCGCCGAGATCGGCCGCCAGTACAGCCTCGGTTACTACTCGACCAACAAAGTCCGCGACGGCAGTTTCCGCAAAATCCGCGTCGAACTGCGCGGCGCGGGGCCGGGCGCACAAATCAGCGCGCGTGAAGGATACCAAGCGCCCCGCAGTTGAATGCATGACATTAAAAAATCTTTTCCGAGTGATGCTCTTCGGGTTGCTGTTGCCCGCTTATGCCACGGCGCAGGCGCGTCGCTGCGAATACGGTGTTGCTCCCTGCGAGGCTTATGCGAATGCTGACGCCGTGTTCGTCGGCGAAGTTAAAAGAATTATTCCTGTCACTACCAAAATTTGGCAGACGGATGACGACTATGACCAGACGGCTTACGTTACAGTCCAGCAAATTTACAAAGGCTCCAAGAAACAACAGATCGTCTTACGCCAGTTAGGTCGCAGACACACGCAAAAGTTTATCTCCGGCTCTCGTTATCTTTTCTATGCAAACTACGACCGTCAACTGAGAATCTGGGAAGTAAGGCCGTGCGGGCGCACGCGCATGGCTGATTACGTGCAAGACGATTTGCTCTACCTCAACAGTCTTCCGGCGTCGAGCAAGAGAACGCGAGTCTCTGGTGAAATCGTGCGCTATGACACTGATGCGGATAATCCTCAAGGCACGACTGAACCGCTCGCGGGAATTAGACTTAGAGTGACGGGCGAGGAGCGGGATTTTGAGGCGGTAACAAACGCGAATGGAGTTTATGAATTCCATGACGTTCCTCCCGGCAGTTATACCGTCCGCCCCCGGATACCCAACGGGCTGGTTTTCCTGTGGGCTATACACTACGGCGATGACATCTACGCAAGAGCAAGAAGTCTGAAGATTGAGTTGAAAGAGGGAGGATGCTCAGGCGTGACCATACTACTTACAACGGATAAAACTCTCAATAAAGATTCTGGTCCCAAGATCGGAAGAGTTTTCACCGCAGACAGTAATGTTTCCAGATAAGCAGTCGGGGGCGGATAGCATATGAGCCATAAAAGCACGTTTGATCGCGTCGTCCTGATCATCCTCGACAGCGTCGGCGTGGGCGAGATGCCGGACGCGGCGGCGTGGGGCGACGCAGGCGCGGACACGCTCGGCCACGTCTGCGAGTCGCGCATGGTGCGGCTGCCGAATCTTCAAAGCCTCGGACTCGGCAACGTGCGAACGCTCGAAGGCGTGCCGCCGGTGGAGCAGCCGCGCGGCTCATACGGGCGTTGCGCGATGCGATCGAACGGCAAGGATACGACGACCGGGCATTGGGAATTGGCCGGAATTATTCTCGAACAGGCGTTTCCGACTTACCCGCGGGGCTTCCCGCCGGAAGTGCTGGAACGCTTTGTCGTTGCGACGGGCGTGCCTGGTGTGCTCGGCAACGTGGCGGCTTCGGGCACTGAGATCATTAAGGAACTCGGCGCGCAGCATGTCCAGACCGGCAAGCCAATTGTCTATACCTCCGCCGACTCTGTCTTTCAGATCGCGGCGCACGAAGAAGTGATCCCCGTCGCGCGGCTGTATGAGATGTGCGAGGCGGCGCGCGAAATACTGCGCGGCGAACATGAAGTGGGCCGCGTCATTGCGCGCCCGTTCATCGGCGCGCCGGACCAGTTCACGCGCACCGAGAACCGGCACGATTACGCCGTCCCGCCGCCGCGCGAGAATCTTCTCGTGGCCTTAAGCGAGCAAGGCTTAGACGTTGTCTGCATCGGCAAGATCGCTTCGATCTACGACTCACAGGGCGTGACTGTGGACCTCACCGCGAAGAACAACGACCAGTCCATTGACCAGACTCTCCGCGCTTTGCGAGACGACACGCGCGGCCTCATCTTCTCGAATCTCGTGGACTTCGATATGCTCTTCGGCCATCGTCGCGACGTGGAGGGCTACGCCCGCGCGCTCGAACACTTCGACGAGCGCCTGCCAGAAATCGAAGCCGCCCTACGCGATGACGATTTGCTGATCATCACCGCCGACCACGGTAACGATCCCACTTATCGCGGCACCGACCACACGCGCGAATACGTCCCATTGCTCGTCTGCGGCAAACAGGCCCGTGCTGGTGTCAACCTCGGCACGCGCCAATCCCTCGCCGACATTGGGCAGACAGTCGCCGATAATTTCGGTTTGCAGCTAGCGGCGGGGGAAAGTTTTCTAACAGCAGTAACGAGTGGGACGTGACGAGGGGCGAGCTTCAAGACAAGTTTCCTGCTCGTCACTTGTCACTGCTGTTGAGGGTCTTTTAAGACAGCGATGTAAGGCAGGTTACGATAACGTTCAGCGAAGTCGAGGCCGTAGCCGACGACGAAGTGATCGGGGATGTCGAAGCCGAGGTAGTCGATTTGGACTTCGCGCAGGCGGCGCTCTGGCTTGTTCAGGAGCGCCGCGAGTTTGACGCTACGCGCGCCGCGCGAGCGCAGATTCGCCATCAGGTACGAGAGTGTCAGGCCGGTGTCCACGATGTCTTCGACCACAAGGATGTCGCGTCCTTCAATCGGCACATCCAAATCCTTCACGATCCGTACTTCGCCTGATGTGCGCGTCGCGGCGCCATAGCTGGAGATCGCGATGAACTCTAGCCCGAGCTGCAAATCAGTAGCCC
>JACCRA010000282.1 GCA_013813825.1 Pyrinomonadaceae bacterium
CCGCTTGGGAAGCCTGCACCGACGCGGAGCGAGCGACGCAGTTTTTGCTCGAAGAACGCATCGCGGAAGAACAACTGCACATCGACGAGTTGGAGAAGATGACCTCCGAGCGACAGGCCAGCGTCACGAATGAGCGGATCACGCTGAAGCAAGTCGTCTAAAATTTACACACCGAAAACTTGAAGGCCGTGAGCAGACGCGACGTTCTGCTCACGGCCTTTTGCTTGGATATTCTAACTGGGTTTCTAGCCGAGTGTAGGAAATGAGATGACCTGTGCCTGTAGGCTCGACCGTTAGAGAGAGCGTTGTTGGCTGCGCGACCTAAGACTCTTTTCTAACGGTTGGGCCGGCGGCCTTTATATTTAGCTGTGCTCGTCCGTGACATCCTGTTGTCCGTGCTTACCAGGTGCGGCATCCTCGAGTTTCGTGAGACGTGCCGCCAGAGCTTTGAGCGTGCGCTGCATTTCGCCGAGGCGTCTGAAGGCCGCCGTCGCGCGAAGCCATTCACGGTTTTCAAAGGCGGGGACGCCGGAGAAAGTTTTGCCGGGAGGGATGTTATGACTGGTGGCGCTTTTGGCGGTGAGCACGGCATCGTCGCCGATGGTGAGGTGGCCGGCGACGCCGACCTGTCCGGCGAGAATGACGCGGTTGCCGACGCGCGAACTGCCAGCGAGTCCGACCTGCGCGCAGAGCAGCGCGTCTTCGCCGACCGTGCAGGAGTGGCCGATCTGGACGAGGTTGTCGATCTTCGTGCCGCGACTGATACGCGTTTCGCCGACGGAAGCGGAGTCGATAATCGTCCCAGCGCCGATCTCTACGTCGTCTTCGATCACGACCCGTCCCGTCTGCGGAATCTTCAGCCAGTGGCGCTCCTCATCTCTCGCGTAGCCGAAACCGTCCGACCCGATGACCGCGTTATTTTGAATCACGACGCGCGCCCCGATCTGTGTGTGCTCACGGACGGAGACGCCGGAATGGATGACTGTTGCTTCCCCGAGCCGCACTCGTTCGTAGATCGTGACGTTCGGGTGGAGGCGAACGCGAGGGCCGATCTCCGCGTGGGGACCAACGACAGCGTGCGCGCCGATGAACACGCCTTCGCCGACACGCGCTGTCGAGTCGATAACGGCGGAGGGGTGGATGAACGGCTCGAACGACGGTTCGGGGTGAAAGAGACGCAACGCGCGCGTGTACGCGAGGTATGGGTCTTGGGCGCGCAAGACCGCGATCTCTCTGCCGGGTTGGATGCCATCGGCGAGGAAGATGGCGGAGGCGCAAGTCGTCTGGACGCGCGCCGTGTAACGCGGGTTGGCGAGAAAAGTGACATGGCCGGATTGAGCTTCGTCCAAGCCGGCGGCCCCGTCGATCTCGAAATCTTTCGCCTCGTCTTCGACGCTTGAATTGGTCAACTTCGCCAGTTCACTGAGTTTCATACGCAATTGATGCGGCCGGCTCTTGTCCGCCGCGCGCGCCTCCTACATCAAATTCACCGGGTCTATTTCAACATTGACTTGCTGAATGTCGCAACCGTTCATCCCGGCGGCTTCGGCGAGCGCCATATCGAGCACCTGTCGCAAGAGTGGCCGGCTGCGTGATTTCAAGAGTAACTGGAAGCGGTGCTCGCCGCGCAGTCGCGCGAGCGGGGCGGGAGCAGGACCAAGAATGCGGCAGGCGCGTTCAGAGTTCGCCGCGTCGAGTGCTGACTTGAGCGTGGCCGCTGTAGTTTGCGCGCGCGTCAGATCGTGGTGATGAATGAGTAGGGAAGCGAGGGCAACAAAGGGCGGATAGCTGAGAGTCTTTCGGTAGCGTAACTCTTCTTCGTAGAACGCGACGAAGTCTTGCGTGCAGGCGTGTCGCAAGGCGTAGTGTTGTGGGTGGAAAGTCTGAATCAGGACGCGCCCCGCGCGTTGGCCGCGCCCCGCGCGTCCGGCGACCTGCGTGAGAAGTTGGAACGTCCGCTCGGCGGCGCGAAAGTCGGGCATTGCCAGCCCGGCGTCCACCGAGATGACGCCGACCAGCGTGACATTCGGAAAGTCATGGCCTTTGGCGATCATCTGCGTGCCGACGAGCATATCCAACTCGCCGGCGGCGAAACTCAAAATCGTCTCCT
>JACCRA010000303.1 GCA_013813825.1 Pyrinomonadaceae bacterium
CCGTTTTGCCGCCGAGGTCGCCGCCGCGGACGACGCTGGTCTGGTCGATATAGTACGAGACGCGGCCGGTCTTGCGGTAGAGGGTCGGCGTCGCGGTGGCCTCGAATTTGTCGCCGGAGACGGAGAGCTTGATCTCGTAGCCCTCGACTTCGTACTTCTCGTCGCGCAGGTATTCGGGGCGGGCATCGGAAGTCTGTAGCTCCGTGAGCGAAGCGTAGCGGCCGGTCGCCTGTTTGTGCGCTAATTGCGCGGCGGCGAGGCTGTCGAGTTTCCAACGCGCCTGCGATTCGTTGTTGCGGACGGGCGCGAGCTTCTGGCTGATGATCAGATCGGCCGCGAGCATCGAGAGAAAGTTCTTCGGCAGGCGCAGTTCGTGAATTAACTGTCTGTCGTCTTTGACAGTAACGTGCGTGATCGCGCCCGACTCGGCGGGACGGCGGGCGAGCAGATGGCGGATGCTTTCGTCGTCGATGTCTTCGATGGCCTGCCGAGGGTCTTCGAGCACGAGTTGCAAAACTTCGCTGGCGATGTAGATTTGTCCGAGCGCCTGCCGGGGTTGCCAGTTGATGGCCTCGCGAAAGCGCGCGGACGAGGCCAGCGTCTCGCGTTCGTTGTACGAGTCGGCGATCCAGCGCATCGTCTCGGCGTCGGGCGCGACGACGAGAAACTGTTCGATGAAGGCGACGGTGCCCTGCGTGAAGGTGAGCAACTCGACGTTGCCGCGCTTCTCAATCAACTGCTGTTCGCTGATGCCCGCCAGCCCGACGGACGCCAGCGCGCGGGGCAGTATCTCCTGCAACTTCTTCTTGTCGTTAAGCGCGATCAAAAAGACCGGCGAGTTTTGCGGCGGTCGCTGCGACTTTTTCTGATCGGCCTTTTGCCGCCGCCTGTTCCCGCCTCTAAACCACTGCGCGGGGACGCTGATGGCGATCTCGTTGCCGAGCGAGTTCAGCAAGTCCTCTTTAATGCGAAAGCCTTTGTCCTTCTCAAACGCGGAGAGTTGCGCGTCGAACTGCCCGCCCTGTTTGCCCGCGACGGCCGAGCCGGCGAAATCCAATAGCCGCAGCGAAGAGGCGAGGTAGTCGTACATCTGCGGTAGATCGAGCGAGGCGCTGACGAGGATTTCCGTGTCCGCTGGCAGCACACCGGCGGCTTCGGGGACCAGAGAGGGGCCGGAGAGAATGATTGGCAAAAAGGGAATCGGCCGTAGCGGTAGCTCGTCCGAGGCATTGACGAAGAGGCCGCGCAGTACCACGGCGTCGCCTTCGAGCGCGGCACCGACGCCGATAGCTTCCGGCCACCCGCTGATACTGTTGCCGCCGCCCACTCGCCCGCCGCCGTTAAAGAGCACCGACGTGAGCATCGTCTCGAACTCTTGCGAGCGGCGCTGCGCTTCCATCTTCGCTTCCTCTTCGGGCGTCAGCGGCGGCGCTAGTGGCGGCGTCGGTCCCGCCTCTTCAGGGTTGACCATCTCCGGCACTTCGACTTCGCCAGTCGCGGTGAGCACGGCCGTATTCGCGTTGGCGTTGCCGACGGTTACGGCGGCATCCGGCGGCATTATCATCGAGTTGGCGTTGGAGTTGCCCGTCTCATTCGGATCGCCGGCGATCAATACCTCGCCAGTCGCTTCGCTGTTGGTGTTGGTCCCTTGTTGCTTTCGCGCCTCTTCCGCGCGTTGTGTCTCGGCCAGCCGGGCATATTCTTCACGCTGCCGGCGTTCGACCTGCTCGAAGCGCCCCACGTTGAAATAGACGAACAGCGTCT
The DNA here is from genome assembly GCA_013813825.1 of Pyrinomonadaceae bacterium. Classification (GTDB taxonomy): domain Bacteria; phylum Acidobacteriota; class Blastocatellia; order Pyrinomonadales; family Pyrinomonadaceae; genus JACCRA01. Next base: position 1,765 of record JACCRA010000303.1, read on the forward strand.
CGCTGCTCAGACGGCTGCGCGCGGCCACGAAATTCGGCTCTTCGCTGAGCAACTTCGCGCCCGGCTGGCGCAAATCTCGGAAAGTAAAAGGTGAATCGCTGAGCGCGACGATGGCGCCGGAGCGTTGCAGGTAAAAAGGCGGCGGGGCCGGAGCCGCAGCCGCCGGACGTTTGGCCGCGCCGCGCGGGCGGCGGCGTTTTCGTCGTCCGCCGGTCTCAGTCGCGGCGGTCAGGACATTGGTCCCCGCACCGCCGTCCGGCGGCGTGGTTGACTTGGCGAAACTTTTCAGTTTCGTCGCGGCGAATTCGCGCAGTTCCGGCAACAACTTCTCGGCCTGTTCGGACGTGGATAACTCGACGGCAACGAGCACGTCGGGCAATTTCGCGCGCGACGGCACCGCGCCAAAGGCGATGCGCGAGGTTGCCAGCGTCTCGGCTCGCGTCGTGAAAAAGTCGAGCAGTTCGAGCGCCTCCGGTGGCGCGCCGCCCGGCAGTTTGAGCGGCGCGAGCAAATCGAGCACCTCTTTAGAACTGACTAATTGCCCCACCGAACGCACTTCACCATAGACGGCGTAATCGTCGGCCGCGAACAGCGTATCGAGCGTCACCGTCGCCGCCGCTGCTTCCGCCGCCGCCACGCTCGCCGGCGCGCCCGGCTGTTGCACTTGGACGGCAGCAGCGGCGGGCGCTGCCGTCTTTTGCACGCCGCCGGGCGGTGCGGGTGTCGGGGGGGGCGTCGTCTGCCGTTGTGCCCTCGGCGGCGCGGCCGGTCTCCGCCGCTGCTGGCCGGCGATGGGAACAAAGCTGAGTGAGACGGATAGGAGCAGCGCCGCCGCGCAACGCCCCCAGAGCGGGAAAAACTTCATGCTGATCTTCCTTCGACGAAACATTCAAGACAACGTGGGCGACCTTCGAGCAGACACGATTATGACAGATGCGTGGAAGAAAAAGGAAAGATTGCGCGAGTGATGGCCGTCGCACCCGTGCGCCTGATCTCACCTTGCGTCTGCGGAGTCGCGCCCGCCAGCACGCCGGCAAGTCTAAAGTTAAAGACTTTTCTCGCTTGCCAAAAAGTGATCTCGCAAGAGGTTGTTGATTCTTTCCGGTTCCTGAATGGTAACCCCGTGCGCGGTGCCTGAGATTTCGAGATAGCGAGATTCCGCGATGAGTTGAGATAAACGGCGGCCATGACGTGGCAACGCGATGGGGTCTTTGTCGGCGCTGACGACGAGGGTCGGAATGTGTGAAAGCCGGTGAAGTTCATCCGAGCAGTCGTGCGCCCTCAGAGCTTTCAATTGTTCCATCAGAATCGCCGGTTGCTCGGCGAGGTCTCTGCCAATGATGGGAGCCATCTTTGTGGCGAGATCGTCGGCGTCGTGCATGGCAAGATATTCTTGCGGGAACAACATCCGCAAAAAGGCGCGCCGCCGCATGGCGCGAGAGCCGACGCGGACGCGCAGACTGATCCACAAGACCCACGGCGTGAGGCGTGCGCCCTCTCCGCCTTGCGAGAACGTGCAGAGTAGCGACAGGCTTCTGACCCGGTGCGGAACGTCGAGCGCCAGTTGCTGCGCGATCACGCCGCCCATTGAATGCCCGACGACGTGGGCTGACTCCCATCCGGCGGCGTCAAGTAGCTGGCGCGCGTCGTTCGCCATCTGTTTGACAGTCAAGCCATCGCCGCCGGAGATAGCGCTTTCCCCGATCCCACGGTTATCGAATGCGAGACATTGAAAGTCTTGTGACAACTCCGCAATCTGTGGTTCCCAGCCCGCGCCGATCACCCCGATCCCTTGAATGAACAAGACGGGTAAGCCTTTGCCTGTTAGCTCGTAATGGAGATTGGCGTCTTCGAGTTCGAGATGGGGCATCTGCCGATAATGCTCCTATGGGCCATATCATGACCATGACATCTTGCCGAATGCTCTTGCTTGGACGCCCGCAGCCGCGTCATATTTCATAACCCGCTGCCTTTTCCAGCGCCCGCATCATGATCCGCTCCGGGGTCACGCGGACGAGAAAATCTCTGGCCGCACGCACCAGCGAATTTTCCAGTTGCCCGACGCGGCCGAGCTTCCAAGATTGCTCAGTGATCCACGCGGTGCGTGGCATCCGCGCGGCTTCGTAACATTTGACCGCTTGAGCCAAGTTGTTCTCTTGGGACAGACAGCGAGCCAACACGAGGCTGCTCTCAATCGCCATGCACGCGCCTTGCCCCATGTTCGGCGTCGTCGGGTGCGCCGCGTCACCCAACAGGACAACGTGCCCTGCGCCCCACTGCTGGAGCGGCTTCAAGTCGTAGATGTCGTTATGGAGAATCTCCCCGGCAGGCGTGGACTCAATCAACAGTTTGACCGGATGATGCCACCCACCGAATCGTTCCAGCAGAAAACTTTTACGCTCGGCGGCGGTCTGCGTCCGTCCCGCCGGAGTGTTGGCGGTGGCGAACCAATAGATTCGTTCCCGATCTATCCTGACGATACCGAAGCGAGAGCCGCGCCCCCAACTCTCAGACGTCAGCCCGAGCGCGGATTCATCCTGAGTCGCCACCACTCCGCGCCACGCCGTGTAACCTGCATAGCGGAGTTGAACGTCGGGAAATAATTGCTGACGCATGATGGAGTGGACGCCGTCAGCCCCGACGATCAAATCGGCGCGTTCGGAGCGGCCATCGGCGAAAATAACCGCCGCCTCGTCCAGTTCTTGTTCTATCCGGACGCACTTCGCGCCCAAGCGAAGAGTGTCGGCGGGAAGCATGGACAACAGAATGTCATGCAGGTCAGCGCGGTGAATGGCAATCGTCGGTTCGCCGAAAAGCTGTTCGAGCGCGCCGGGCTGCGAGCGGGAAAGCGTCCACCCGCCGGCGGTGCGAATCTCGCCGCGCTCGATCCTTGAGCCGGCTTCGATGACCGCATCGGCAACTCCGAGTTGACGGAGCACCTTGATCGCGTTAGCCCACAGGGTCAGCCCCGCGCCTGCTGGCGACAATTTCTCCGCCTGCTCATAAACGATAGTCTCGACGCCGATTTGACTCAAAGCGATGGCGGTGCAGAGGCCGCCGATCCCGCCGCCGATAATCGCGCTTCTTTGGACTGCGCCCGGCATGTATGAAACTTCCCCGGATAGCGATCTCTTGATCACTGCCGATTCCGACCCGGCGCTGACTTGTCCGGTTGCCAATTGAAATTATCCCCCGCGTATTTCAAGAGATGCGAGTCAGACAGCATCTCGGTTATTCAGCCACCAATAGAGAGGCAAGCTAAATCCCAACCCGCCTAAAATGGACAGTACGATAAACCAGTACCACTTGACCCTGCCTAGCGGCTTTCTGGCAAAAGCTTATGCGAGCAAGCCCATGGCTAAGAACGCATCCATGATGAAAGCGAGCGCGAGTTTGTTCTGAGCGACGTTTGCCAATCCGTCGTACTCATATAACAACCAGTACAAAAAGAAACCGTTGGGGACGACCAAGCCGAACAAAGCGATGATCAAAAGAATCATTTTCTATCCTTCTTCTAAGGTGTCGGTATAAACGAGCGCAAAAGCTGTAACGGCAATCACCAGACATAACGGAGAAAAGAGCCACGTATCCCAGTAAGCAAATGGGGTGTCGCTAACTTGCTTGAAGAATCCAACCCGCTTGAATTCCCCCACCGCCCTCAGAAAAAATATCAAGGCGATGCCGCCAGTGCCCCAACGAAAAATCCATTTTGGAAGCCACCTTCCGAGCAGACCAAGCTGCCCCAAGATGGTCAGCATTGCCAGCAACAAGGCGATGGCGACCATAACAGTTCCGAGCGGTGACGGATTGAAGTCCCGTTTTCCTCCGACGGTCGGCACAGTAACTCCGCTGCCAAAGCTTCCGCCCGCCGCCCAATACAAATGAAACAGGCTCAGGACTCCGAAGAGCGCTGCTACCAAGATTCCTAGAATGCGAATCATATTTATGAAGCCGTCGAGCTACTCCTTCGTTATCAACCGCGGAGGACAGCAGCCCTCGAAGGTCTCACCGCGTAACCATCCGCCGATTTCACGAATGACCAATGACTTCTTTGAGATAGATTTTTAACCTGCTCAACGAAGTTTCAGGAGAGATGAAACCGATGTAGTTGTCCGGCCGCAACAACACGTGGAAGGGCTGGTCAGTACCGAAGAGTTCCGTCACCTGTGGATAGAGCGGGACGACGTGATGATCGACCAGATGAGCGTTGGCGCTTTCAACTTCGCCCGTCATCGTGTGGTCATCGCTCGTGCCGTCCGAGAAGGTCAGGAGATGAAATTTCGGCTCGCGCAGCTTGTCGTAAATGCTCTTGCCGTCAACCAGAAAATAGGGCAGTCGGTCGCCGGCCTTGACCGCGAATTCTCTGTCGCCCGCGTGCTCACTCAGAGAGCCGTCGCGGTAGTTGATGCCGATTTGCGAAATTAAGGGGAAGAATCTCTCTTTGACGACGTCGAAGCTGAGGATGTATTTCGCCAGCGGTGGGAACACAGTCGTCCGAATCAAACCGAATAACCAATCCGAGCCGGCGGCGAGATTGAACATCCGGTCGGTCGTTCCCAACAATCTTTCAGCGTTTGGGAGACGCTCCTCGTTGTAAGTATCCAGAATTTGTTCGGCGGCATCGCCTCTGAGAACGCATGCCATTTTCCATGCCAGATTGTAAGCGTCTTGAATCCCTGTGTTCATGCCCTGCCCGCCCGCCGGAGTGTGAATGTGCGCCGCGTCTCCAGCGAGAAAACATCTGCCGTCGCGAAATTTATCAACGCGCCGCGAGTGAACGCGGTAAACGGAAAACCATTTCACTCCCTTTATATGAAGCGGCAGCTGCGTTTCACTGCGAATTTTATTTTCGATTTCGCCGTAATCAATTTCGTTTTCGTCACGCTTCATTTCTTCCGGCAGATTGCCGATGATGCGCCATTTGTTTTCTCCTTGCATCGGGAAAAACGCGACGAACGAATCCGCGCCGAACGTGACATAAATTGCGTCGTGACTTTCGGAGAATTCCATCTCGACATCGGCAACGTAGAAAAGCGCGTCAATCGTATTTCCTTCAAACGTGAAATCAAGCGCGTGCCGCACCGCGCTTTTCGCGCCGTCGCAGCCGACGAGATATTTCGCCGTAATCGTCTGCGAATCGCCGCTCGCGTTTTTAAC
>JACCRA010000307.1 GCA_013813825.1 Pyrinomonadaceae bacterium
GGTTCGTGACGCTGTATCCGAGCGGGATGGCGCGACCGACGGCGTCGAACTTGAACTATGTGGCGGGGGAGGTGGTGCCGAACCAGTTCGTGGTGGGGTTGGGTGGCGACGGGGCGTTTCGCATCTACTCGACGGCGGAGACGAACTTCATCGTGGACATTGCCGGCTTCTTCGCACCGTAAGAATGAATTAGCAGTCTCTTCATGCAACACTCGGAGAGACTGCTTTCGACGACACGGGATCAGCGTTCGTCATAACAATGAAGGCCAGTTGCCTAGCGCATCAAGGGCGCTGGGCAATTGGCCTGACTCTTTTATGAATGATAGCTCAAGGTTGAGAGACAATCGACGGCAGAGCGATCTTTTCTTTGCAATCTTCCTTTGCGGTTTGACTTCAACTTAAGCGAAAAGACCGCGAAGAAAACCGTAAAGGACGCAAAATAGAGCGTCTTCCACCGAACGAGCCACTATCCTTTATATGAAATGAATCTAAAGCGCGAGGCCGACGCGTTGTAAAAGATCTGCGAAGCGCGGGTCGGAGCGGAGATTATCGAATTCCGGCTCCACTCTGAGGTCTGCAATTTGGGCGGTGCGCTTGCGGTAAGCATGTTCGAGCCACGCGAACGCCCGATCTTTATCATTGAGGCGCGCATAAGCCGCCGCGAGATAATAAGTGGTAGGTGAGTCTCGCTTAGGTAGCGCTTGCAGTTCGTCCAGTACCTGCCGCGCTTTCTCTCGCTGGCCGGCCACCGCGTAGGTTGCGGCAAGGAGGGCAGCTCGCCATGTGTGCGCTCCCGTCGGACCCACCGCCTTTTGGTGTTCGGCGATGGCTTCCTCATACAATCCTAGCTGGGCATAAGCCAGACCGAGTCCCCAATGCGCCGGGATAAAGTTTGGCTCGAAGTCCAGCGTCTTGCGATACTGCTTAATGGCGTGGTCGTATTGGCGTGAATACAAACATGGCAAGGCCACAGCCGCATTGATGATCGGGGAAAGCGGATCAAGCTCTTGCGCCGATTTCATCTCCCTGACGGCTTCATCGAATCGCTCCAGAGACACTAACAGACACCCATACCAATGATGAGCCGTCGCGTAATGCGGATTCAACTCGATGGCGCGTTTGAAAGATACTTCGGCTTTCTGCCAGTTCCAGTCATAGAGGTATTCCACGCCCGCCAGCGAGGCGTGCGCTTCGGCGAGCTGGTCGTCGATCTCCAACGCTTTCCGTGCCGCCGCCTCAGCGCGCGGGAATGCCTCCCTCGGCGCTAAACCGTCTGACTTCCCCAGCAAGCTGTAAGCATCGGCCAGCCCGGTGTAGGCGAGCGCGTAGGTCGGGTCGCGTTCAATCGACGAGTTAAAAAAATCGATTGCTTTCTTAAGGCCGGCGGCGTTTCGTTTGTTCCAGAAGTAACGCCCCTTCATGTATGTCTGGTATGCCTTGCTGTTCCCCGTGTAATGCTTCGTCACACGCGCCCGCTCTTCAAGGCTCAACTTCAGCACGAGCGCGCTTGCCACACGTTCGGCGATGGAATCTTGCAAGGCGAAGATGTCTGTGAAGTCGGCGTCGAATTTCCCAGACCACCGCGCTATCTCGTCGCGGATGCTGACGAGTCGCATTGTCACTCGCACGCGCCCGTCCGCATGTTGAATGCTTCCCTCCAGCACGGCGTCCACACATAATTCGCGCCCGACTGTCACCGAGTCTTCGCGCGCGCCGGAATAGGGGCGCACCGCGCTCGTCGGCCGCACGATAATTTGCCTGATGTTGCCAAGTTGTGTGATCAGCGCGTCGGCCAACCCCAAGCCGAGATATTGCTCGCCCGGCTCGGCGCTTAATGTGATAAAGGGAAGAACGGCGATGGATGTGACGCTCGCGTCGCTCTCACGTTCGGTCAGTGTTGATGTGGCTTTAACATCTTCCGGGTTTGTCTTCTCCGCTGTGGTTGCGGTGCGGTGCGATGCTGTAGTGCGCCCGCTGTCGAGCGAGTCAGCGTTCTCTTTATTTAACCGTCGAATATCGGCGACGAAGCGATAACCGCGCTTAGGAAGCGTCTCGATGTATTGTCGTTCGCCAGACGACTCGCCCAATATCTTTCTCAGCAGTGAGACGTTTTGCGCGAGGCTGCCTTCCTCGACGAAGCTATCGGGCCAGAGCGCCTGCAAAAGCTCCTCCTTCGGTAGTGCGCGCCCGGCGTTTTCAATTAAGAGAAGAAGCGTGTCGAAGACTCGCGGCGGGAGTGGCACAACTTTCCCTGCACGCAACAGCAAACGCTCCGCCGGGTCAATGCGGAACATTCCGAACTCATAGAAATACTGCGTCTGATCGCGCAAGTTGTCGTCAGAATTACATCAGAAAAAAATCAGAACGCGCACAAGACTTTCCGCCGTGTCCGTGGCATAGTGCCGGCACACAGCAGCAATAGCGTGAAAGGCGTTCGTATAAAGGTGGGAAGTCGGGATTCCGGGCCGATTGTAACTTTATAGGAACATCTAAGCAATGAAAATGGACGGGAACGCGGATCGCCGTCACCCGTAGCGCGACTTCTCCTGTTTGCGCGGTCACGGTTTCCTCAAGAATTTCTCAAGGGCAGAGGTTAAACTGTCACTGTCAACAGAGAAATTTGTATTTCTGACACACTCCGATGGGTGTCATGACTAAAAATTTAGCCATGCCTTGACCTTATTCGTTACGATTCTTCACGGAAAAGCAGTCGCCGGTGCAGCTTTTGGTGGAAAGTTTTTACCTTTGTAGGGTGACAACCAAGAACCCCTTTGGTTGTGGCTTAAAAGGCTCGAAGAGAGCGAGGGTGGTAGAGATGATGATCGACACAGAAGAAATGTTCGTCAGGAAGTCGGACAAATCAATTCCAAACTGGTGCGTGGCGTGCGGCATGGAAGTCGAGATGGTCGCGCCAGAAGTAGCGGCAGTCGTCACCGATTTGAGCGCGCGAGAGATCTACCGGCTGGTGGAATCCGACCAAGTTCACTTCACTGAAACTGCCGAGGGGTTATTGTTCGTTTGCTGCTGGTCACTAAGCCTCGCGACGCAAGGTAGCGGCGCACTACAGTGCAGCCAGCCGCGGTCTTAAAGTCTTGTATCGTTGTTGGTCAATGCCGGTTTCGGTAGCCGGACCCATCAACCTTTCCCAGCTTCTAAAGGAGAATTCGTTTAATGACCTCGTACCTGTCTCAGACTATTCGTTTGAATTCGGTCAGCTTGCGTGTGAAGGTGTTGACGGCCTCCGTGCTGTGCGTCGTGGCCGCCCTGTTGTGGGCCAGCACCGCGCCGGGCGACGCCGCTAACCCTTCGAGCGGAACTGTTTCCGTAACTAATCCGACTTTTAATTACACAGCGGGACCATTTGTCATCTCCAACCCTTCGGCCCAAGCGGGCGAGCCGATTTGTAACGCGCAGCTTCAGTGCGACGACTTCGCGCTGACGTTGGACGTGCCGACCAGCTATGCCGAGACGCACAGCGTCCGCGTGACCACTACGTTTCAAACTCCGCCCGACACGGATTACGACCTTTACATTCGGCGAAATGGAACGCAAGTGGCAAGCGCCGCATCCAGTTCTAACCCGGAAGTGGCGCTCTTTGACGCCACCGCGGGCAACTACGTCGTCCGCAACATTCCTTTCGCGGTCGCCGGCGGCAGCATCAATGTCTTGATCGAATTGATTGAAAAGCCGGTTAATCCGCCACCACCGCCGCCCGGCTCCGGCCCCGCGCCGCGCTATCAGGTTTATCAATCGCCAGCCGGATTGGGCAATAGCGCGGGCGAACCGACGCTCGGCATGGGCCAAGCGACAGCCAGCCACCCGGAAGGCCGCACGATGTTCATTGCCGGCACGGAAACCTTGCGCGTTACTTTTGACGATTGCTCGTCGCCGGCCAAAGCCTTGTGGGAAGACGTGAGCGCGCCCACTACTTCGATCACGACCTTCGACCCGATCCTCCAAACCGATTTGCAGACCGGCCGCACGATTGTTTCCCAACTGCTGCCAAGCAAGGCGAGCTTGATGGCGTTTACGGACAACGATGGCGGCATCGACGGTCAAGCTCCCGGAGACTGGACGCCCAGTCAAGGCAGCGGCATTAATTCCGGCGTGGATCACCAGACGGTCGGCATGGGCCCGTTCGTCCCGGGCTTGCCCGATGGCACGACCGCCTACGCCAACGCCGTTTACTATGCTTCGCAAGACATCGCGGTCGCCGAGTTGGCGCTCAGTCGCGATGGCGGCCTGACCTTCGGCCCTGCCGTCCCCATGTACAATTTGACGCAGTGCAGCGGCCTGCACGGCCACATTCAAGTAACGCCCGACGGGCCGCAGAAGGGAACCGTCTATGTGCCGAACAAGGGGTGCGCGGGCAAGCAAGGCGTGGCGGTTTCTGAAGATGAAGGCATTACCTTCGCGGTTCGCACCGTGCCGAACAGCACGCCGGGCGACACTGACCCGGCTGCTGGCGTGGACAAATCCGGTCGCGTCTATTTCGGTTACACGAACGGCGACGGTCGCGCGCGCATGGCTGTTTCAACCGACCGCGGTCAGACGTGGACCGACGACCAAGACATCGGCGCGCAGCTAGGAATCAGAAATGCTGTCTTCGCCTCTGTCGTCGCTGGCGATGCCGGACGCGCCGCGTTCACTTTCATCGGCACGACTACCGGCGGCAACTACAACGACGCGACTTTCCCCGGCGTGTGGCACGTCTATGTGGCGCACACCTTCGATGGCGGCGTGACTTGGCAATTGCTCAACGCCACGCCGAACAATCCCGTGCAGCGCGGCGACATTTGCACCAGCGGTACGAGTTGCGCGACCGGTGGCTTGCACCGCAACTTGCTGGATTTCTACGACGTTCAAGTTGATCGTCAAGGTCGTGTTCTGATCGGCTTCGCCGATGGCTGCGTTAACTGCACTTCGCGCGCCGCTTCGACGGGCGAGAAGGCGACGATTGCCCGTCAATCCGGCGGCAAGCGACTCTTCGCCGCTTTTGATCCAATTGAACCGACCGTGCCGAAAGCTCCTCTCGTCAACGGCGCGACCGCTGATGCGTTGGGAGTCGTCACCGTGACTTGGCAAGAGCCGGACAACGGCGGGTCGGCGCTCACCGGCTACAACGTCTATCGCAAAACGGGCACGGCAGGCACCTTCGCGCTATTGGCAAATGTTCCGCCTAACCGAACGCAGTACGTTGATAGCACAGCGGTGCGAGGGACGCAGTACTTCTACAAGGTGACGGCGGTCAATGCCGTCGGCGAAGGTTTGAACTGCGGTGAGTTCTCAGTCGGTCTGGCCGGACCAATTGAGACGCCTTGCATCGCGCCCGGCATCACTCTTCAGACCGACCCGGCAGGCGATAACACTACCGGCGCTGGTTCTCCGTCGCACGACATCAGGAAGTTGTCAGTGTCGGAAATCTTTGATCCGGCGTTGAGCGCGAATAAGTTGTTCTTCCGCCTGAAAGTCGCTAACGGTTCGCCCTTAGCTCCTGAGTCTCGTTGGACGATCAACTTTACTCGGACAGTTGGCACGCCCACGCCGACGAATTGGTTTATCACGATGCTCACGGAAGTTCCTGCCGGTTCGATTACCGCGCCCGTCTTCCGATACGGCCACGTCGAAGTCGGCACGGGCGGCGTGAACAGCAACGTCACGGACGGCACACTTGACGCCAGCAGCAGATTCCTGCCCGACGGTTCAATTCTGCTGGAAATTTCCAGACCGACCAAGACCGGCACAGCCGCTAATAACTTAGCTTTCCCCGAACTACAGACCGGCGAGATGTTGAGCAACGTCAAAGCCGAAGTGCGACAAAAAGCGGGCGTATTGTTGGCGTTGATTGACGACACCGGCACGTCCAACTACACGCTTGTAGGTAACGCTTTCTGCCGTCCGAACAACGCGCCGACAGCGGCTCTCAGTGCTAATCCGACAACGGGCGACGCGCCGCTCTTGGTCAACTTCAACGCTTCCGGCTCAAGCGATCCGGATACGGCCGCTCCGGCGGACACCATCGCTTCCTACACCTTCAACTTCGGCGACGGCGCGCCGGAAGTGACGCAGCCCGGCCCGCTCGTTTCGCACACCTACACCACGGCGGGCAATTTCCCGGCGCGCGTGCGCGTGACGGATTCGCGCGGCATGGCGAGCACCAACATCGCGCAGGCTGTGATCACAGTGAATGCGGCGGCGGCGAACTTGCAATACTATGCGCTGCCCAGACCGCTCCGCTTACTTGACACTCGCGCGGGTGAACTGGCCTGCGACACGCCGAGCGCACCGCTGGCCGGCGGGCAGGCACGCACTGAGCAGGCGCGTGTCACCTGCGATGGCATCACCATTCCGGCGAACGCGCAGGTCATTGTCGGTAATGCGA
>JACCRA010000286.1 GCA_013813825.1 Pyrinomonadaceae bacterium
CCTTTTGCTGCATGTAGGCAGCGAGGTGAACAGCGGTGGTCGTCTTGCCCACACCGCCTTTGAATGAAGCTACGGTGATGATCATTTTCGCTTACCCGGTTATTTGCGTACGCGGTTAGTCGAATAACCAAAGAGGCATCACGCCTTGTCGCGCCCGCCCGCGTGCCGACCTCTACCTTCCCGCCAGCCATTCAACACGTTAGAATTTCTGAACGTTCAGAAATTTCAAATGGTGCTGACACCTGCTCACCCGTCAGCCACTCAACACTCTGAATTTTGAACACCCCCTTGGCTGAAGTTAGAGCTAAAAAAGGCGATCCGCATACACCTGCTCACTCATCAACCTCTCAACACCCGCGGCACGCTCGTCCGTGCCTTAAAAAGAAAAGGTGTGGACACTTGCTCACTCGTCAGCCTCTCAACGCTTTTAATTTCTTCAATTTTTGAAGAAATTAAAGGGGTGTGGACACCTGCTCAACCTTCAACCTCACAACACAAATTTACTCGTTAGGTGCCCGCCGGGTTTTAAGCAAATAATGGGCTAGAATGTCTTCCAGTTGCGTCGGGCTAAAAGGCTTTTGGATGAAATCGGTGAATCCTGCATCGTGCGCCTCAGTGGTGGGCTGTCCGGCCTCACGCCCTAATTCGTAATCGGCAGAGATGGCGATGATCGGAACGTCACTGCCTAATTTTGCTAACGACCGGATGCGCTTGGCGGCGGCAAAGCCGTCCATCTTCGGCATATGCAAATCCATGAAGATGAGGTCAGGGTGTTCGCGGACGGCGACAGTTATCGCAGTCGCCCCGTTCGCTGCTTCGACTGCGCGATAATTGAGTTGCCCCAGCCATGCCATCAAGAGCGCACGAAGTTCAGCATTGTCATCGACCACCAAAACGGTTGGACGGGCCTTATCTCTCGCTTCTTCTTGAGTCACTTCTTCCCGCCCTTCTTTACATGAGTCGGTATGGGAACCGCCGCGCCGGATTGAGCCAAATCTTTCACGACAGCATCCACAACGCTTCTGAGAGCGCGCAGGCTGCTGCCACGGCTGTCCCCGTGTGCCGTCAGCGATGGGAACTCCACGACCCGGGCGATGAAAGCCCGATCCTCTTCTGACCACATGGCCTCATATGTGTACTGAGCTGCGCTCATTGCTTCCCGCCTTTCCCACAACCTCACAGGTAATCGTTGAGCGCTTCCAACTCGTCTTCGTAAATGGCGAAGATGGCGTCCAATCCCGTGATCTCTAACACCTCTCTGATGTTCCCCCTGACCTTCAGGAGCGTGATCTGTCCGCCTTCGCGCGTCACCGCCACGAGGGCGGAGACCAGTTCGCCAAGACCTTCCGAATCAACCCACCGCACTTGTGCGAGGTTCAAGAGAATCTTCCGCCGCCCTTCCGCCAGCAGGCGCCGAATAATGACCCGCACCGTCTGCGCGCTCTCCCCCGTGATGATGTTGCCCTCGATGTCCAGAATGCTAACGTCACCGACTTGCCGCTCCGTAATCGAGACCTTCGAGACTTTCGCGGCCAGTGAGATGGCTAAATCTTTGAGATTGTTCATGTGCCGTCGGCTTGCTCCTCGCCGCCGCGCCGCTCGCTTGTTATCAGGCCATGGTCCGTCGCGCGCCCCCTTGCTTCTGCCCCTGCCCGAACTTTACCTCTTCCCGCCTTTCTTCTTACCTGTAGAACGGCCATTGCCGCCCTTTGCCGCCCCTGTAGCAGTTTTTTCGGGCGCGGGTGAAGGCTTGTTGGGAGGGCGGCCCATCGGCTTCGCTTCAATGTCTAAAAGGTCAGCCTGCCGGATCATATAGACGTTGGCAAATTTCTCAGCCTTCAAACGCCCGTCCTGAATCAACTGCAAGATGCGTTGACGCGTTACGCCAAGTTCGTGCGCCGCTTCGTTTGTCGTGATGTAGCCGTCCGATCTCGTCATGGCACGGCATTGTACACAAAACCACTTTACAGCAAAGAAATATTTTTACCAAAATAAGTACTTTTATACTGGAAAGGATATTTATATGTAAGAACTCGAACAGAGTTAGGTTGATCTATTCTTGAATGCCGAAAAGCGTATTTTCAAGCTGGTGCCGACTGCCGCTAATGCTTGTCTGACGGCATAAAAGAGCGTCTCTTTTGTTTCGTAAGAATGCCCTTCGCTCAATGCAGGAT
>JACCRA010000375.1 GCA_013813825.1 Pyrinomonadaceae bacterium
CCGAGAATCTGCCCGACCATCGTCAGGCTGCCGCCGGCGTCGCCGCTCGTCTGCGTTTCAGCCACGTCGCGTAGTTTCGCGATGCCGAGATCGAGCAGCTTGACGGTCGGATGTCCGTCCGCTGAGCGGTTGATCATCACGTTTTCGGGTTTGAGGTCGCGGTGGACGACGCCCTGAGCGTGCGCGGCTTCGAGCACGCTGGCAATCGGCTCTAACAAAGTCAAAGCCTCCTGCGACGAGAAGCGCCCGTGCTGCTTCAACTCTTTGTCGAGCGTCTGTCCATCGACGTACTCCATCACCATGTAGATGAGGCCGCTCGGCGTGGTGCGGAGATCGTAAACGGTAACTGAGTTCGGGTGCCGGAAGCGGCGCGCGGCGCGCCCTTCGCGCTGAAAGCGGCGCAGCCATTCCGTGTTGTGCCGCATCTCGGAGCGGAGGGTTTTGATCACGACACGGTCGCCCAGCATGATATGACGCGCGCGATAGAGCGCGCCCATCCCGCCGCGCGCGATGAAGGCTTCGATTTCGTACTGACCGTCGAGAACTTCACCGACCATATCGGCCGGCGACTCTTCCAACACTTCTCCGTCGCGCGGGCAGAAGCCGACCGTGTCTTCGTAAGACGTGCTGCACTGGGGACAAAATTTCATCGGCGATCAATTTCGGGAGAGCGGCACTCGCGCCGCCCGCGCGGCGACTCTCCCGTGTCTCAGGAGCGAAAGGTTAAGGTGTGTGATCGAATCAATTTAGCAGCCACCTGCCGCCCCGAAGTTTAACACGGTCGCTAAAACGTGTGAATACCAGACGGGCGTGAGTTTCGACAAGATCGAACGTAAACCGACGATGTAACATCCAACTGGCGGGTCAGGTTGGCCGAACGCACTGTCTGACATTACGCCCGATGGTGCCGCCGGACGGCGACGCATCACATTTATGTTCATCGCTTTAATGGAACGCCTCGGCCGACGCTCACGGGCGTTCCTCATCACCCTCGGATTCCTCCTAGTCGTCCTGCAAAGTTTTCTGAACTATCTGGCCGGCCCGGATTTCTCCGTCTTTCTCTTCTATTTGCTGCCCATTTCGCTAATTGCTTGGCAGGCGGGGCGGCGGATGTCGATCCTTATCTCGCTCGCCAGCACTCTCGGTTGCTTTCTGGTCGAGCATCTCTCGCGACCCTCCTCCGGGCGACCGCTGATCCTCTTCTTCAACGTCGCCGCGAAATTCTCTGCCTTCCTCTTCGTCGCGTACTTCGTCTCGGAGTTGCGCCGTTCACTCGAACATGAACGCGAGTTGGCGCGCACAGATGATCTGACGGGCGCGCTCAACCGCCGCTCTTTCATCGAGGCCGCGACGCAGGAGATTAACCGGGCGCGCCGCCACCGCCATCCGTTCACCGTCGCCTTCATGGACATCGACGACTTTAAAGAGGTCAACAACCGCCTCGGCCACAGCGCGGGGGACCAATTGCTGCATACCGTGGCCGGAACGATCAGGGATACCATCCGCGACATCGATCTCATCGCCCGCCTCGGCGGCGACGAATTCGTGATCCTGTTGCCGGAGACTGGACAGGAGGCGGCGCAGGCGGTCGTCAGCCGCGTTCAACAACGCATCATGGAAGTGACGCATGAGCAGCGATGGCCGGTCAGCTACAGCATCGGCGTTGTGACATGGACGACGCCGCCGCGCACCGTCGATATCATGATCAAACATGCCGACGACGCGATGTACTTGGTCAAGAACTCCGGCAAGAACCGCGTCGCCCACCTCAACATCTCCGGCGAACCGTTGCCCGCCGCCTGATGCAACTCGCCGCCTGATTTTTAACTGACAATTAACTCATTTTTAATCGCGAATTAGCACCCGGCAGGTAGAGTGTGGATGCTGTCTCGCTCGGGCGAGAATTTGTTAGGAGCAGGCCGCGTGAGGGATACCGGAAGAGCACGCGGCCTCTCCATTTTAATGGCCTCGCCGCGCGGATCGTAAAAATTCAGGGAGCGGTCTTACTGAT
>JACCRA010000376.1 GCA_013813825.1 Pyrinomonadaceae bacterium
GCCGCCGGGATGTAGGTGCTGCGCTAACCACTGCTTGCAAGCTGCGGGATCGAGCAAGTCATCAATGGGAAAGTCAATCATGTCGCAAGTTTAGCGCCTCTCCCGCAACCTGACTACACATGAGCCAGAATGTCATCGGATGTCACTGAACACACCCTTTGATGAACGGATTCGCAATGCGGAGGCCAGGAGTTCGACCCTCCTCTGCTCCACCAATAAGATCAACGAGAAACAGCCAGCCGCAAGGTTGGCTGTTTCTCGTTGGTGACAATCGGGCGACAATGCCATGCTGCCCCAATGTGGTAAGACGGCAATTTATTGACCGCTGCCCGTTTTCCTTCGTCTGAGGCGTACATGTAGCGCATGGTCGTCTAATCGAAGCGTGGCCCATCAATTCCTTGATTTTAACGACATCCACGCCCGCATCCGCTAGGCGGGTCCCGAAGGTGTGCCGGAGATCGTGAAACACGAAGTTGCTGCTCTGAGCGTCAGCACAGGCTTTGCGAAAACCAGTCTTCACGTTCGTTAATCTCCCACCAGTTTTAGGACTTGGGAAGACATTCCCGCTCTGCGGGAGCGGCTGCGCCCTGTGCAATTTCCATCCAATCAGGACGTGGGATGACCCAGCAAAGCCTGCCCCTGCCCACGATGATGTTTTGACTCATACCTGTGAATTCTGCGGCGGTAATTTCACTGCTTCAATCGCCGGGCTGACGGGGCGCGACCGCGCTATCACGGTAATGGCTCGCAAGAGCAGGATGGAGCAGGTTTACACGGCTCGGAAGTCTTTTGCTCTTGCTTTACTTAGAGCAATATGGCCGGAGCCGATGGTCAGGCGCAAACAACAGAAGGCGCAGCGTGACCAGTCGAATCCTAGCCCCTCACGATCACCAAAGATTGGGAGACGAGAGGCGGCGGAAGAAGTGAGGCTCCGCCGCTTCTACATTTAAGGGATTGAGCGGTGAAGGTGCGCCAATGTGCGGTGGAGCCGCCCACCTTCAGGCGCGCAGGTCTTTGCGTACGCGATAGTAATATCAAGTTGCGCTCAAACCTAAGGTTAAGAAAGTCTGTAAAGTGCTGAACGTGCCGCGGTAATCAGAAAACCCAACCTTATTTTGTTACGCAAGTTGGTATAAGTTCGCAAACCAAAGAGAAAATACTTGGCAGGTACTTTAGTACTGCCAAGTATTTTCGGTGAAGGTTGATGACTACTTCGGAGATGTGGAACCTAGAAGATGAGCTTCAACTGATAACGGATGACACGTCCGCCGCCATCGGAAAGTCGTGTGTTCGGTTGAAGGTAAACACCCGCCGCCGAACCGGTGGTGTTCGTCCCGATGAAGTTTGCTCCGCCCGGATTGCCGTTCGGCGCGATTGCGAACGGACTGACGCTCGCAATACCATACTGCGGGTGGTTGAAGACGTTGAAGAACTCCGTGCGGAATTCGAGGGCCGTGGATTCGGAAATCCTCGTCCGCTTCAGGATGTTGAAATCGAAGTTCTCGATCCCCGGCGTGCGCTCCGAATTGCGCGGGGCGGTGCCAACGCGCTGAACGCTCCCCGGCAGTCCGGCCACGAACGTCGGGTTCGCGATGTAGCGGGCAGTGCTGGGATCAATCGGCGCGTTGCCGGCGTCCGGGTTAATGTAGCCGGTGATGAAGCCCTGCGCGTTGACCACCGGCACGGCGCGCACGCCGGCCTGCCCTGCCGGGTTGATGTTCGGCCGGTCAGTGCCGGAGCCGCCGATGCCGTCGGCATCCACGCCGTTCGAGACGGTGAACGGCACACCCGATTCAAAGATGGTCACGCCGGATAGTTGGAAGCCGCCGAGCAGCCGCCCGACGAAGCCGCGCTGTTCCCTAAAGAGCGGGACTTCATAGACGTAAGTGAAGGAGGCGCGGTGTGTGCGGTCGAAGAAAGAGATCGCGCGGTCGAGCCGCTCGCCGCCGAGAATATACGGCGTCTGTGACAACGACGAGTTCGAGATGCCGTTGCCGGTCGCGGCGAAGACCTCGTCCATGTTGCTGATCAACTTCGAGAAGGTGTAAGAGGCCGTCAGCGTGAAGTTGTTGGCGAAGCGCCGCCGTACCTCGGCTTGG
>JACCRA010000290.1 GCA_013813825.1 Pyrinomonadaceae bacterium
TCGAGCGTGGTGAGCAAGGCTTCGCTTTCTTTCCGTGCCTGCGCGGCACTCTTTCCCTCGCCGAGATCGAATGAGGAGTACAAAGGGCGCAGGCGCCACCAGCGGCGAGAGTGTCTATTGCAGTAAACGGCCGCTAGCCGGGGCGGTAAGGCCAACAAGGCCTCGGATAATTGCGGAGGGGCCGGTTGGGGCCGCGCTTCCTGCTCCGGGTGGCGGTGACTGGCCCGGTAAATCTGGCACCCCGCATCGCCCGCGTCGCCGATCAACAGCAGGCAATGCTCGGCTTGAAACATTTCAACCAGTCGCCGCATGAATGAGCTGATCAGGCGGGCGATGCCGAAGCGTGGGTTTGACAGTCTCGTGATCTCTTCGAGCAGCGCGAACCGACCTCTCAGCTTGATCTCATTGTCCCCGTAAGCAGCGATCAAATGGCCGAGGAACAACAGCCCAAACAGACGCAAGGCAAAGCTCCGCGGCTCAATGCCGCCGCTCCCGGCTATGACAATCAGCACGGAGGTCAGAGTGTAATAGACAGCGGCAACTCCGGCCCACTTCCACCCGGCTTCATAGCCGCCCTGCCTCTAGGCCACAAAAATAGGAAAGAAATAACAGAGAAAATAAGGGCTGAGAGACCCGCCATGATGGTAATGAAGCAGTGAGTACCAAATCAGATCAATGAAAACGAGAATGGCGAAATGCGGGCGCGGGCGGTCGAGCCGCGCGAGGACGTAGAGAACTAGAGTGTAAGAGACGTAGATAGCGAAGGCCGCTTCGCCGAGGAATGAAAAGCGGGGAGCCACTGCCGGGATGAAAACGGCGCACAACAGCGTGAACAGGGCGAGGGCTACCCTGCCGGCGGCGATTCGATAGCTTTCGGCGGCAATTCGTAGGCGGGGGTGGCTCACGAACACGTCCATCCTTTAGCTGATTGCTGAGATCAGCTAATATGCAAGAAAAGTCCTGAAGACCCTGCTGTTGACCGAGGCGAGGTTGAAGCAACCTAGAATTTCATGCGGAATACCCTTCATGTTCCAGTGCTTGACTTAATCGGATAAAACCAAATACGAGAGTGCCATGCATTTTAGCTTGGCAAGGCAACTATCCTAAGTTGCACCGTGTTTCCTCATTAAAAGCTTAATTGTGAGGAAATTCCTCTTAAATCAAGATTCATTAACAAATTAGGACTTTCTCAAATCAGGCATAGGCGATAGTCAAGAGTCCTGGAGCGGTCACTTGCGGCGTTGTCAAATACAATTTCCCACTGACCTCTGACCTCTACCTTCAAGCTCGCGCGATGGTGAGCACGAAGACGGCTCGCGCCCCGGCGGACTTCAGCGCAAGGGCACAGGCTGAGGCTGTAGCGCCGGTCGTGAACACGTCATCGACGAGCAGGATCAGTTCGTTCTTCACCAACGACGGGCGTCGCACCACAAACGCCTCTTCGACCGTTTCGCGTCTCGCGCGGGCGTCCATGCCGGCGCGGTGACGTTCGGTGTGGATGGTGCGGACGAGGCTCGATAAATCCAACGGCAGGCGTGATCGTCTGGCGAGCGCGTGGCCGATGATGGCGGCTTGGTTGAAGCCGCGCTCTCGCTCGCGTTCTGGATGCAGCGGGACGGGCACGATGCGTGTCGCCGCGTCCAGCGGCGGCCGACGCCGCGCGGCATGGAGCAACGCGGCGGGGCGCGCGGAAATGTGCGGCTCGCGTTTCAAAGTCAGGACGGCGGCGCGCAACGCGCCCTCGTAAACGCCGACGGCCCGCGCCGCCGTGAAGGCTTCGCCCGCGCAACGACGGCAGTAAACGTCTTGCCTCTTTTCCGGTGGCACTTCGCCGAGCGCCGCCGCGCCACATTTCCAACAGCACGTCTCTTCCCCTGTCGAAATGCTCGTCAGCGCCCAGCACGCAGCACACGCCGGCGCATCCGCGCGTCGCTCGACACTGGCTTGCCCACACGCCGCGCACTTTAGCGGGTACACCAGGGCGAGCGCGGCGTCAGATAGAGAGTCGAATTGTCGGG
>JACCRA010000409.1 GCA_013813825.1 Pyrinomonadaceae bacterium
CGTTCGTAAAAATCCGCCGACTGCCGGAGCAGATGCGCGTATAAATCCTGCCGCAAACGCAAGACCGCTTCCTGCCCGACGCGCGCCATCAGGTACGTCGAAAAGTATTCGGCGATGCCTTTAGCGAGGGTGAAGACGATCATCAAGAGCGCAATCGTGCGCCATGCGGCGAAGCCGGAAGTCGGGATCAGATTTTGCAGATCGAAGAGTGTCTCGGTGCGTTCGGTCGTTGCATCGCCGCTTCCGCGGAGCGCTTGATCAAAGATGGGGACGATGAGCGCGCCGATGGCGCTTTGCAGGACGGCTCCGGCAAGCATTGCGACGGTGGCGAGGGTGAACTTCCCCCAATGAGGATGCAGATATTTGAGTAGTCGCCGCAGGTCGTCCATGCTGATTCGCGCGGTTCTTTCCGGTTGTTCGAGGGAAGGAATTAACAGTTCGGTCGTGGCCGCCGGAGCCAGAATCATACGTAGCCCCGGAGCGCATCGTCAAGGTATCAGCTAGAGTACTCAAGTGTGCCGGCAGTCCAGTTTAGGAAAAAGGTGAAGGGAGAAATAAGGACAAGAACCGGAGGAGCGGAACCCCGACTCGAAACTCACCAATGGCTGGGCGTTGGCGTCGGGTTGATTCTGACTACCGTCAGCGAAAGTGATTGACTTTCACGCCGCGCTGGAATAATTTCAGGCCGCTTAAAGCTCACTTTTCCGCCGGTGGATGCCCGCCGGCCTCACGCTGTTCAGCAGACTGTCTCGGTTGGCGACGCGGCCTTCGTTGCAGTCGCGCCGCCACCACCCGCGCCCCACACGACGAGGACGCCGCTCCATGTTATCGCACCAGTCGCCGGCTACGACCGCAGCCCGCACCGTCTTACGCGGCGAGGAGACCGCCGCGCCCGACCGGATGCTGAAGCTGGCCGAGACGCTGCGCCAAGAGAGTGCCTTTGGCTACGCCCGCCAACTTTTTGCTCGGCTGCGAAAGTCGCCCGTCACCGAGTCCGAACTAGAGAAAGCGCGCCACACAGACGACGAGGTGCGCCGCGTCTTTGGCCGGAAGGAAGTCCGTCTGGTGCTGGCGCAGAAGCACGCGCTCTGCACCTACAAAGACCCGGACATCCCGACCGACACGCGGCTGGAGCGCGCTCTCGAAATCCTTGGTGAAGTCGAGCGGCTGGACGGGACACGCGATCAGGAGACGCTCGGGCTGGCCGGCGCGATCTATAAACGAAAGTGGGAATACAGCGGCCAGAAACTGCATCTCGAACAGTCGCTTGCTTACTACCGGCGCGGCCACGAAGAAGGGCCGGAGAACGACTACGGCTACACAGGCGTTAATGCCGCTTACGTCCTCGATCAACTGGCGGGCATCGAAGGCACGGAAGCGCGGCGGGCCGGCGCACAGTCGGAGATTGCGCGTTTGCGGGCGCGGCAGGCTGTTGACATCCGCGAGCAACTTGTCAGCGTTCTGCCTGCTCTAGCCAAACAGCAAGACTGGCTCGGCCAAAACTGGTGGTTCCTCGTCACTATTGCCGAGGCATACTTCGGCTTAGGACGTTACGGCGAGGCGAGCGAGTGGCTTGAGCAAGCGAAGCGTCACGTCATCGTGGGAGGCGTCCCCGATTGGGAACTCGAAACCGCGTCGCGGCAGTTGGCGAATCTGGCACGCCTGCGCGCCAAGAGCGAGAACATTTCCGACGCCGAACTTGAGCAGTCACCGGCTTGGGCCACGCTTAAAAACTTTCTGGAAATCGAGGGGCGCGACTACGCCGCGGGCCTGCGTTCGGCCTTCGTCGGCAAAATCGGTTTGGGTTTGTCGGGCGGTGGCTTCCGCGCCTCTTTGTTCCACATCGGCGTGCTGGCGAAACTTGCCGAGCGCGACTTGCTGCGCGGCGTCGAAGTGCTGTCGTGCGTTTCCGGCGGCGCGATTATCGGCGCGCACTATTATCTCGAAGTGCGGAAGCTGTTAGAGGAAAAGTCTGACGCCGAGATCACGCGCGAAGATTACATCGAGATCGTCCGGCGAATCGAGCGCGAGTTTCTGGCCGGCGTGCAGCGCAACTTGCGCGTCCGCGTCCTCGCCGAATGGTGGACGGGTGTCAAGACGATCTTCAAAAGAAATTACTCGCACACCGAGCGTCTCGGCGAATTATACGAGCGCGAGTTATTCTCGCGCGTCGCCGACGGCGGCGAAGACGAGCCGCGCTGGCTCGACCGCCTGCTCATCCACCCGAAAGGCGAAAGCGACAATTTTCTGCCGCGCCGTGACAACTGGCGGCGCACGGCCAAAGCGCCCATCCTCATTCTTAATGCCGCCACCGTCAACACCGGCCACAACTGGCAGTTCACCGCAACGTGGATGGGCGAGCCGGCGGCGAGCATTAACACCGAAGTGGACGGCAACGCGCAACTGCGGCGAATGTATTACGAAGACGCTCCGCCCGGCTATCGCCGTTTCCGTCTCGGTCGGGCTGTTGCGGCCTCGTCCTGCGTGCCGATCCTCTTCGATCCGATCACGCTCGAAGGACTCTACCCCGACATGAAGGTGCGGCTGGTGGACGGCGGCGTGCATGATAATCAGGGCGTCGCCGGACTATTGGAGCAGGGCTGCACCGCCCTTTTCATCAGCGACGCGAGCGGCCAAATCGAGACCGAGAAATGCCCCGGCGCGGGGCGTTTGAAAATCGCCATGCGGTCGATGGATATGCTGATGGCGCGCGTGCGCGAGGCGCAGTACGTCGATCTCGACGGTCGCCGCGATGCGGGATTGCTGCGCGGCTTCGTCTTCGTCCATCTCAAGAA
>JACCRA010000292.1 GCA_013813825.1 Pyrinomonadaceae bacterium
TCCGCCGCCGCCGAGCGCGCTCAAGCCAGACCTCCCGCGCGAGTTTGATGTGATCGTCGAACTCGCGCTCGCGAAGGACAGAGAGCGACGCTACCAGTCCGCGTCAGAATTAGCCGAAGCGTTGAGGTCTTTGAAAGGCGCGGCGGCACAGCAGAACTTCGACGGCCTAATGGTGACGAGCGGAAAGCCTGCGCCCGGCATAGAGTCCGAATCGTTTGTCGGGCGCGAGGCTGAGTTGATGAAGCTCGACGAACTCCTACGAAAAGCTATTTCAGGTTCCGGCTCCGTCGTTTTTATCACTGGCGAGCCGGGAATCGGGAAGACGGCCTTTGTCGAACGATTTCTCCACCACGCGCGCAAAAGTTATTCCGGCTTGCTCGCCGCTCGCGGGCGTTGCGTCGAGCAGTACGGAACGGGCGAAGCCTACCTTCCGTTCCTCGACGCCATTGGCGCTCTGCTCGCCGGCCCCGGCCGCGAACGCACTGTCGCTTTCCTGCGGACTTACGCGCCGACGTGGTGCCTGCAATTTCCCGCCGCGCTAATTTCAACCGCCGCAATGGAGTCTTTGCAGCAGGAGACGGGCGGCGTCAGTAAGGATCGGATGCTGCGCGAAATGGGCGACGCGTTGCGGGCGCTGGCGGCCAACACTCCGACCGTCCTTCTCCTGGAAGACTTGCATTGGGCCGACCCATCGAGCGTCGATCTGTTGCGCCATCTCTGCCAGCGGGCCGGCGACCTGCGGCTGCTGATCGTCGGGACGTTTCGCCCCGACGATGTGGAGTTGAGCGATCATCCGCTCAAGTCGTACATGGTGGAGATGCGGGCGCACAATTTGTGCGAAGAGATCGCGCTCGGAGCGCTCGACGCGGAACACGTCGCGCGCTACCTCGACGCGCGCTTCTCGCCGCACGATTTCCCCGCCGAGTTATCCGCGTTGATCGGGCGGAAGACCGAGGGACACCCGCTATTTGCCACCAGCCTCGTGGACTTCCTCGCCGGAAGCGGCGGCATCGTGAAGAGCGGCGACGGGCGTTGGTCACTCGCGCGCCCGCTCTCGGAAATGGACGTGGAAGCCCCGGAGAGCGTGCGGAGCATGATCCGCAAAAAGCTCGAAGCTCTTAGCGAGGAAGACCGGCTCGCGCTCCAATACGCCAGCGTCGAAGGCGAAGAGTTTCTCTCGACAGTGGTCGCACACCTGCTCGACACCGACGATCTGGCGCTGGAAGAGCGGTTCGCCGTCGTCGAAAGAATGCATCACCTGATCGTCGCGCGCGGCGAAGAGGAGTTGCCCGACGGCACGCTGGCGACGCGCTATCGCTTCGCCCACGCGCTCTATCAGAATGTTCTCTACGGCGACTTGATCAGCAAGCGGCGCATTCAACTCCACCGGAAGGCCGGAGAACAATTGGCGCGGCATTACGGCGCGCAGACGGCGCGCATCGCGGCGCAACTCGCGATGCACTTCGAGCGCGGGCGCGACTTCGGGCGCGCCGTCGAACACCTCACGCACGCCGCCGGCAATGCCGCCAAGCTCTATGCCAACGCGGAGGCCGCCGAATACTACGGCCGCGCGCTCGGCCTCGTCGAAAAACTTCCTGATGAGGAGCAGGAGAAAACCCGTCTCGAACTCTACCAAAAGCGCGGCGCGGCGCATCTCGCTCTCGGCCGCTTTCAGCCAGCGGTGGACGATTACACGGAGATGCTCGACGCCGCGCGCCGCCTCGGCTCGCCCGCCGCGGAATCCGCCGCGCTCAACGCGCTCACCATGACGCTCTTCTACTCTCACCGCCTCGACGAGATCACGGCGCGCGTCGATGAAGTTTTGCGGGCGGCCGAGCGCGCGGGCAGCGAAGCGTTGCGCGTCGAAGCGTTGCAGGTCATCGCTCTCAAGCATCTGGGCTACGGCGAACTGGATCAGGCCAGACCGATGCTCGACGAGATCATTGGCAGCGCCCGACGGCTGGCGCACAAACGTGTGCTGCTGACCGGTCTGGCGTGGCGCGGCATCCTGCACTTCTTTCAGACGGAATACACACTGGCCGAAGAGATGCTGACGGAAGCCCAAAGCCTTGCCAAAGAACTGCATGACGGATTCTTGTTGCTCGAAAGCTATTTTGTGCTCGGCATGGTGCGGGGAAATCAGGGGCGGATGTCCGAAGCCTTGGCGACGTTCAACGAGGGACTCGAAATCGCCCGGCGCTATGGGGACCAGTTCTGGTCCCCACGAATGCCGAACTGCATCGGCTGGATTTACCGCGAACTGCAAGACTTTGACCGCGCGCTCGAATACAACCAACAAGGCCTCGAAGTCGGGCGCGAGGCTCAGGTGCTTGAAGCGCAGGCCAACTCGCTGATCAACCT
>JACCRA010000422.1 GCA_013813825.1 Pyrinomonadaceae bacterium
GGTGCGTGGGGCCGTCTTCGCCGACGCCGATGGAATCGTGCGTGAAAATGTGGATGGTCGGGATTTCCATGATCGCGCTCAGACGAATCGACGGGCGCGAGTAGTCCGAGAAGATCATGAAGCCCGATCCGTAGGGGCGAATCTTCGAGAGGGCGAGGCCGTTCAAAATCGCCGACATCGAGTGCTCGCGAATGCCGAAGTGGAAATTCCGCCCGCCATACCAACGTTTTTTGTCGGGTTGATTTTCCCCTGTGAAGTCGCCCGCGCCGTCGAAAGTCAAGCGGGTTTTGGTTGAAGGCGCGAGGTCAGCGGAGCCGCCGATCAACCACGGGACGTTTTTGGCGATGGCATTGAGCACTTTGCCCGAAGCGTCGCGGCCGGCCACGCCTTTCGGATCAACGTCGAATGTCGGGATGTCCTTGTCCCAGCCTTCAGGCAGTTCGCGTTTTTGCATCCGGACGAGTTGATCGGCCAGTTCGGGATTAGCCTGACGATATTCGTCGAGTTTGGCAAACCAAGCGTCACGCGCCTCTTTGCCGCGCGCGCCGATACCGTCGCGAAAATGCTCGCGGACGCCGTCGGGCACGAGAAACTTTTCGTCCTCCGGCCAGCCGTAGTTGCGCTTGGTTAATTTGATCTCTTCATCGCCGAGCGGCTCGCCATGCGCGGCATGGGTGTCCTGTTTGTTCGGCGCGCCCCACGCGATATGGCTATCGACGATCAGCAGCGTCGGGCGGTCTTGCTCTTTGCGCGCCACTTGAAACGCGCGTCTCAGCGTTTCGAGATCGTTGGCGTCGCCGACGCGCGTGACGTTCCAGCCGTAGCCGATAAAGCGCGTCGCCACGTCCTCGGAGAACGCCCAAGAAGTGTTGCCCTCAATCGTGATCTTGTTGTTGTCGTAAATCCAGCAGAGGTTGTCGAGTTTGAGGTGGGCGGCAAGCGAAGCGGCTTCGTGCGAAATGCCTTCCATCATGCAGCCGTCACCGCACAGCGCATAGACGTTGTAATCGAACATCTCGAAGCCGTCGCGGTTGAAGTAGGCGGCCTGCCACTTCGAGGCGATTGCCATGCCGACGCTCGTTGCGATGCCTTGTCCGAGCGGCCCTGTCGTCGTCTCGATGCCGGAAGTCCAGCGATATTCGGGGTGGCCGGGACACTTGCTGTCGAGTTGGCGAAAACTCTTGATGTCGTCGAGACTGACCGAAACCTCGCCGGTCTTCTCATACTTCGAGTTGACGGCTTTCACGCCCGTCAGGTGCAACATGCTGTAGAGCAGCATCGAGGCGTGCCCCATCGAGAGGACGAAGCGGTCGCGATTCGGCCAGATCGGGTCTTCGGGATCGAAGCGCAGGATTTCGTTCCATAACAGGTAGGCGACCGGGGCCATCGCCATCGGCGTGCCGGGGTGGCCGGAGTTGGCCGCTTGGACGGCGTCCATTGAGAGCGTGCGGATGGTGTTGATGGCGAGCGTATCGAGTTGGGGGGCGGGTTGCGGTGCTGCAACAGAGGCTTCCATAAGTAGTTTAGCTCCTCGCGATTAAAATTGGGGATCGACGGAACGCCGCCGGCCTGATGCGGCGTTGATTTCGCGGTCAGCCGCATGACAATCGGGCGAACACAAACGCGACGAGGCCATGCGGGGGCGTGGATCGGGCAGCAAAAAGCAGTTTCCGGCGAGACGGGCAGCCACAACCACCCCGGCCGAACGACTCCGGAGGGTGTCGGAAAACTACCTTCAAACTAATTTCAGAGAACGAAAAAACTAAGACGAGCGGCTGCGAGAAAACACCGCGCAAGCTGTATGTCTATTGCTGAGTTCCTAGCTTGATCACGCTTGAGACGGCTTACGAACGCCATTCCGTCCAGCGAAAGTGGCGGGATACTAGCACAGAAGTTTTGTCTCGTCCATAACCATGCTCTTAATTCCCCCCCGGACGAAAAAAAACGAGCGCGGAATCCTGAACTGAGCAGGATTCCGCGCGTGATCGAGCGGAGATGGAAAGTGATAATAGAAGTTCTACGGATTAGCCGCCGACTGTGCATTCTGGAAGTAAGAGTCATCCATCTTGATACCATAGGTGACGGTGAGGACGCGCGCCTCTTCAATTTGCCGGCCGTTGGCGTAGAGCACCGAGCGGTATGGCACCAGAGTGTTCTGCGCGTAACGGTATTCATGAAACGTGCGCTTGAATTTCACCGGTTCGCTCCCGGCCGTTGGCGGCTGCTCATATTCGAGCCAGAGGATACGGCCTTTGGCGGAACTGATGTAATAGCGCGTCCGGTTTTTCACCGCCTTGTCCGTCAACTCCAATATCCACATGTCAATGTTCTTCTGCTTATCTTTACCGACGAAAGTAACGGTCGAACCATTCTCTTTATAGCGGAGTAGCGCGTCGATGCCGTGTTCCGAACGGGAGCGGAAGTCTGTTTCTGTCTCCTGCCGCGGCGTGAAAGGCGTGTTGTTAATGACGCCCCAGATTTTGCCCTCGTTGAAGACGAGCGCGTATTCCACCGTCGGCGATTTCTGTTCGAGGCGAATCTTGTCTTTGGTCGAATCGGCACCGCGCACGAAACGCTGCTGGTAGCTGATCTCTTCGGTACGGCCGTCCTCAAGGGCGCGCGTCACGCGGCCAATCTCAACGCCGTTACGCCTGATCTGCTCCATCACGGGACGTGTGCCGTAAATAAACACCACCGACTCCGCGATCTGCTCAGCGGTCGGGTTATTCGGATCGAATTTCTTATCTTTAATGGGAGCCGCCGCAGGAGCCGGGGGAGCGGACGGAGACGGAGACGCGGACGGGGACGGAGCAGGCGCAGTCTGCGCCCAAACAGGCGAGAGGCCAGCCGTCGCCGCCAGCAGCAACAGACCGCCCAGCATAGAAATATAAAAGCGTCGCAACACTCTGAATTTCTCCTTCATGATTTATTATCTTCCGCGAACGCCGCCGGGAAAAGAGGCCGGCTCTTAAGGATGCGCCAGACTATAACACAATTGTTAAACAAAATGGACGCCGGGAAATTGGCTTGCAGGTCTCCAGTTATTGATGCTAAATCCATGTCACACAGATGCCTAGCGTAGATTGACAAGCCGGCTGATGGCATGTAGAGTGCACGGTTTTCCGAAGAGCAGCGACATGTGACAGGCGATAAGTGACGAGTAAAGGCTCTCTCAGATTTGTCCCTTGTCTCGCGTCATAAGTGATTGAATCAACTGAAAGGATAATAACTGTTGTGAAGAAAGTAGGCATTTTGGTCGGCCGCGAGAAGTCGTTTCCCGATTCTCTGATCGAGCGCATCAACGAGCGAGGGCAGGGAGATGTCGTGGCCGAATTGGTAAAAGTCGGCGGTGTCCGCCTCGACGAAGGGCGCACTTACGATCTGATTCTCGATCGCATCTCGCACGAAATTCCCTTCTATCGCGGGTTCCTGAAGCGCGCCGCCCTTGAAGGCACGGTCATTATTAACAACCCGTTCTGGTGGTCGGCTGACGACAAATTTTTTAATTACTCGCTGGCGACCAAGCTTGGCATTGCCATCCCGCGCACTGTTCTCTTGCCGCAGAAGGACTACATTGAAAGCATCAACAACGAGAGCTTACGTAATCTGGAGTTCCCCCTCGACTGGCAGGGCATTGTCGATTACGTCGGCATGCCGGCGATCATCAAGCCGTTTGACGGCGGCGGCTGGAAAAACGTGTCGCGCGTCAACTCGCTCGAAGAGTTATGGAAGGTTTACGACACGACGGGCACGCTCTGCATGACCTTGCAAGAATTCATCCACTTCGACCAGTTCGTGCGCTGCTACTGCATCGGACAGGAGGAAGTGATGATCATGCCTTACGATCCGCGCAAGCAATACTTGTCCGGCGAGCAGTACATTAACGACCCCACTTACCTGTCGCCCGAACTGGCTGAGCGCGTCACGAACGATGTCCGCACGCTGTGCCGCGCGCTCGGTTACGATCTCAACACCGTCGAGTTCGCGATCAAGGACGGTATCCCTTACGCGATTGACTTCATGAACCCCGCCCCCGACGCCGAGCGCGTTTCAGTTGGCGACTTTTATCACAACTGGGTGACGGATAACGTCGTCAATTTTATCTACCAGCGCCTCGAACAGCCACAGGCTCAACCGCGCTACCGCTGGGATGCGTTGCTGAACCCGGAACCGGTGGCTGAGACTGCGGGGCAGGCGCTTTCCGCCGTCGCCTCGGCGGCGGAACAAGCCGCGCGCACAATCATCCCGCAACCCGTGCGCGAGATACCGGCGGACATCGCGGCCGGCGTTAGCGAGTTGATCAGCGACGCCGCCACCGCCGTCTCCGAATTTCTCGACAAAACGCCGGAGACGGAAGCCACTGCTTTATCTGAGGCAAAAAAGGCGCGCCCGTCGGCGACCAAGCCGCCTAAAAAGGCGAGCGCCAAATCGACCACCCGCTCGAAGAAGTCGCCGCCACCGGAAGTTTAACTTTGAGGGGCGAAAAATCTCACACCGGTCTATCCTCCTCAAAGTGGCGATAGACTTTAGGAAAAACAATTAGACAGGATTGACAAGATTAACAGGATGAAATAGAAGCCAAGCCACGCTGGCTTGCTTTGTTGCTGCCCCTCTGGTTAATCCTGTTAATCCTGTCTAAGAACTTTTCTTGAATTCTATGAGACCTGTTTGCTGTCCTGACTGAATCATCACCCGATGCCTGAAATTTTCGTTAGCACCGATGTCGAAACGGACGGCCCCGTTCCCGGCCCGCATTCGATGTTAAGTTTCGCATCAGCCGCATATCTCGCCGACAAATCTCTGCTCGCTACTTTTTCCGCGAATCTCGAAACGCTGCCCGGAGCCAGCGGCCACCCGCAGACGATGGCATGGTGGCGGACAGAACCGGCGGCGTGGGCGGCCAGCCGCGAAAGTCAGCAAGCGCCTGAGCGGGCGATGAGGGATTATGTGACGTGGCTCAAAGCTCTGCCCGGCACGCCCGTCTTCGTCGGCTATCCGGTCGTTTTCGACTACATGTTCGTCCAGTGGTATCTCCACAAATTCGCTGGCGAAAGTCCCTTCTCCTTCGTCGCCCTTGACATCAAATCTTACGCTATGGCGCTGCTCAAAATGGATTTTCACGCGGTGGTCAAATCAAACATGCCCCACCACTGGTTCGACGCTCTCCCGCACACGCACAAAGCACTGGACGACGCCATCGAACAAGGCGTGCTTTTTTGCAACATGCTGGCGGATAATAAATAGCCGGTGAAAGCAATCGCCACAGTCGGAAGCATGTCCCGTCGCCGCCACTACTGCCGGGCGCGTCCCCGATTCCTTATTGTTTGGGTTGCGTTTTAGCCACCACCAATGGCTGCCGCGCTTCAGGCTCCCGGCGGTAGAAGACGCGCGGGCGTTGACCGTTCCGCTTGATCACATCCAGCCCGCGCTCCGCGTCATTGAAAGAGAGATTTAACCCCAGCCCGCGCGCGGCTTTCATCTTCTCAATTTGCATCACCGGCACCCGAACGCTCGCATAGTCAAGCCACTCTCTGATAATGATTTGTCCGTCCGTCGGTTCGTCGTC
This sequence comes from Pyrinomonadaceae bacterium, assembly GCA_013813825.1. Classification (GTDB taxonomy): domain Bacteria; phylum Acidobacteriota; class Blastocatellia; order Pyrinomonadales; family Pyrinomonadaceae; genus JACCRA01. The sequence continues at coordinate 5,567 of JACCRA010000422.1, forward strand.
GGCCGCCGCCTGTTTCAGCCCCTCTTCGACGAGAGCATAAGTCAACAGCCCGTGCCCGAGCTCGGTCACTTCCAGCGCCGCTTGGAAACTCTGCGCAGCGGTCAAAACGTACATGCCTTTCTCGTAAGCGAGTTGCGCCAAGCCCTTTGAGTTCATCGGCCCGCGCCGCTTCTCCTCGGCTTCAAGTGCTTGGCCGCTGTCGCAGGCGTCCAGCACCAAAAGAATGTTGCCCGCATTTAGCGGCTCGAAAGCCTGTTCCAATTCGCGGTCGGAGATGCCGCGCGCGAGCAACAGTTTAGCGCCGGCGGCATCCACTGCCTCGCGCCGGCCCATGAAGCCTAAGTC
>JACCRA010000448.1 GCA_013813825.1 Pyrinomonadaceae bacterium
TTGTCGAAGAAGATCACCGTCGATGTCAAAGGCGAGATTCTGGAACTGAAAGTCACCATCAACACGATGGTCGATCAGTTGAACTCGTTCGCTTCGGAAGTGACGCGTGTCGCGCGCGAGGTCGGCACCGAAGGCAAACTCGGCGGGCAAGCGGAGGTGAAGGGTGTTGGCGGCACGTGGAAAGACCTGACCGATAATGTGAACTTCATGGCCGGTAACCTGACCAGTCAAGTCCGTAATATCGCGGAGGTCACGACGGCCGTCGCCAACGGCGACTTGTCGAAGAAGATCACGGTCGATGTGAAAGGCGAAATCCTCGAACTCAAGAACACAATCAACACGATGGTCGATCAATTGAACGGCTTCGCTTCGGAAGTGACGCGCGTCGCGCGCGAGGTCGGCACTGAAGGGAAACTGGGCGGGCAGGCGAACGTGCCGGGCGTGGCGGGGACGTGGAAGGATTTGACCGACAACGTCAACTCGATGGCGAGCAACCTCACCGGCCAAGTGCGCGGCATCGCCAAAGTCGTGACGGCGGTAGCGGGCGGCGATTTGAAGCGCAAGCTCACCGTGGAAGCTAAAGGCGAGATCGCCCAGTTGGCCGATACCATTAACGGCATGACCGACACGCTCGCCATCTTCGCCCAACAGGTGACGACGGTGGCGCGCGAGGTCGGATCGGAGGGAAAACTCGGCGGGCAGGCCAACGTGCCCGGCGCGTCCGGGACGTGGAGAGATTTGACCGATAACGTCAACCTGCTCGCCGCCAATTTGACGACGCAGGTGCGCGCCATCGCCGAAGTCTCAACCGCCGTGACGAAGGGCGATCTCACTCGCTCAATCGCGGTCGAGGCCAGCGGCGAGGTGGCGGCCTTGAAGGACAATATCAACGAGATGATCCTCAACCTCAAGGACACGACGCAAAAGAACACGGAACAGGACTGGCTGAAGACGAACCTCGCGCGCTTCACCCGCATGTTGCAAGGGCAGCGCGACATGAACAGCGTGGCACAGCAAATCCTCTCGGAACTGGCTCCGCTGGTGAGCGCGCATCAGGGCGTCTTTTACGTCAACGAGTCGAACAACGGCCAGCCCTTGATGCGGCTCTTGAGCGGCTACGCCTTCAAGGAGCGCAAGCATCTGTCAAACACGTTTCGCCCCGGCGAGGGATTGGTCGGGCAATGCGTCTTGGAGCGCGAGCGCATCCTTTTAACCAACGTGCCGTCGAACTACATTCAGATCGCCTCCGGCCTCGGCGAAGCGCCGCCGCTCAACATCATCGTGCTGCCGGTCTTGTTCGAGGGCGACGTGAAGGCCGTCATCGAGTTGGCCTCGTTCAACCGCTTCAACGACACGCACCTGACGTTTCTGGACCAGTTGACGGAGAGCATCGGGATCGTCCTAAACACCATTGAGGCGACGCAACGCACCGAGAGTTTGCTGTTGCAATCACAGTCGCTCGCCACCGAGTTGCAGTCACAACAGGACGAGTTGAAGCAGACCAACGAACGGCTGGCACAGCAGGCCGAATCCCTGCGCGAATCGGAAGAGTTGCTCAAGAGCCAGCAGGAAGAGTTGCAGCAGACCAACGAGGAATTACAGGAGAAGGCCGAGTTGCTCGCCAGACAGAAGGCGGAGGTTGAGGCGAAGAATCGCGAAGTGGAGGAAGCGCGCTGGGCGATGGAAGAGAAGGCCGAGCAGTTGGCGCTCACCTCGCGCTACAAGTCGGAGTTCCTCGCCAACATGTCGCACGAACTGCGGACGCCTTTGAATAGTATGCTCATCCTCTCGCGCCAACTGGCCGAGAACACCGACGACAATCTGACACCGAAGCAGGTGCAGTTCTCCGAAACCATTCATTCATCGGGGGCCGACCTGCTGTCGCTGATTAACGACATTCTCGATCTCTCGAAGATCGAGTCGGGGATGATGAGCGTCGAAGTGACGGACGTTTCGTTCCGCGACGTGGCGGCGTCGCTCGAACGTGGCTTCCACCAAGTCGCGCAGGACAAGGGGGTGGAGTTCGAGACGGAGTTGAACTCGGACTTGCCGCCGGCTTTGCAGACCGACGAGAAACGCCTCCAACAAGTGTTGAAGAATTTGCTCTCAAACTCCTTCAAGTTTACGGAAAAGGGCAGCGTCAAGCTGCGTGTCGGGCGGATGCCGCAGGGCGAGCGTTACTATCAGGACGCGCTCAACCGCGCCGCCGAGGTGATCGCCTTCTCGGTCGTGGACACCGGCATCGGCATCCCGGCCGAAAAGCAGCGGATCATCTTCGAGGCGTTCCAGCAGGCCGACGGCACGACGAGCCGCAAGTACGGCGGTACGGGCTTGGGACTCTCCATCAGCCGCGAGATCGCGCATCTTTTGGGCGGCGAGATTCGCGTTACGAGCGCGCCCGGCGAAGGCAGCACTTTTACTCTCTTTCTGCCGGCGACTTACATACCACCGACTCCGACGGCGGGCGGCAACGGCGGCGGCAATCGTCGGCAGCCCGGCCCGGCCACTCGCTACGCAGTAGCGCCGCCCGCCGCGCGACCGCCGCGCTTCCCGGCCGCGACCGCCGACTCCGGCATGGATTCCGCGGCGTGGACTTCGACGGCGCTGAGCGAGTTGGACGCCGCGTCCATCACGACGGGCGAGTTGAACGACGACCGCCATGACTTGCATGAGGGTGAGCGCGGCGTGCTGATCGTCGAAGACGACATCGCTTTCGCTGGTATCTTGCTTGACCTCGCTCGCGAGAAAGGCTTCAAAGGCATCGTTACTACGCGCGGCGATCTGGCGCTGGCGCTGGCGCGCAAGTATCGCCCCGACGCGATCACGCTCGACATTCGGCTGCCCGACCGTGACGGCTGGACGGTGTTAGATGGCCTGAAACATGATCCGCAGACCAGTCATATTCCCGTCCACATTATTTCCAGCGAGGAACAACGCCAACGCGCCCTGCGCCTCGGCGCGATCACGCACCTCGTTAAGCCAGTGATGCGCGAGGAACTGGCCGGAGCTTTCGATCAGATCGCGGCCTTCTCCGAACGTCGCGTCAAGCGCCTGCTGGTCGTCGAGGACGACGACGCGCAACGCATGAGCATCGTCGAGTTGATCGGCAACGGCGACGTGCAGACCACCGCCGTCGCGACCGGCGCGGAGGCGCTCGCCGAGTTGAGCCTTGACGACTTCGACTGCATGGTGCTCGACCTCAAGCTGCCGGACATGACCGGCTTCGAGTTGATCGAAAAGATTCAGCAAGACCTCGGCCGCGCCGATCTGCCGATCATCATTTACACCGGCAAGGAACTGACGGCGAAGGAGGAGACGCAACTGCGGAAAGTGGCCGACGCGATCATCGTCAAGGAAGTCAGTTCGCCCGAACGCCTGCTCGCCGAGACGGCTTTGTTCCTGCACCGCGTCGAAGCCAATTTGCCGGAGCCGAAGCGCCGGATGCTCGAACAGATGCACCGCCGCGATCCCGTCTTGGCCGGGCGGAAAGTTTTGGTCGTGGACGACGACGTGCGGAATATCTTCGCGCTGACAAGCGCGCTGGAGAGCCACAACATGATGGTTGTTAACGCTGAGAATGGGCGCGACGGCATTGAGACGCTGCAATCCACGCCCAACATCGACGTGGTGTTAATGGACATCATGATGCCCGACATGGACGGCTACGAAGCGATCTCGACGATCCGGCAGTTGGAAGAGTTTAGTCGCCTGCCGATCATCGCGTTGACGGCGAAGGCGATGAAGGCCGACCGCGACCGCTGCCTCGAAGCCGGAGCCAGCGATTACATCTCGAAACCGCTCGACATCGATCAACTGTTGTCGCTCCTGCGCGTCTGGCTCTACCGGCAGGACGGGAACCAGAAGGGGTGACACCTGACATGAGAGATTTCGTGTTGTGCGCTTCATCGCAAAGAGAAATGAGCTGATTAGTCAGTGGGTGGCGGCCGGAGCCACAAAGACGAACAATTTGTTTGATGAGCGCCTCGCAGCCACAATCAGTTCAGCTCGAAGACATCGAGATACAGTTGCTTCTCGAAGCGGTGTTCCTTTATTACGGCTTCGACTTTCGCGACTACTCGCAGGCGTCGCTGAAAAGAAGGATTCTGGAGCGGGTGCGCGCTGAAGGCGTGCAGACCGTCTCGGCGTTTCAGGATCGCGTGTTGCACGAAGAGGCGTGTTTGCAGCGGCTTTTGCTCGCGCTCTCGATTCAGGTCACGTCGATGTTCCGCGATCCGAGTTTTTACCAGACCTTCCGGCGGCAGGTCGTGCCGCTTTTGCGAACCTATCCGACCGTGAGAATTTGGCACGCGGGCTGTTCGACCGGCGAGGAAGTTTATTCGATGGCGATCCTGTTGCAGGAAGAGAACCTCTATCATAAGTGTCGCGTCTATGCGACGGACATGAGCGCCGACGTGCTGCGGAAAGCGCGCGAGGGTATCTTCACGCTCTCCGCGATGCAGGAATACACTGCCAACTACCTGCGCGCGGGCGGCACGCGCGAGTTCTCCGACTATTACACGGCGCATTACGATCACGTCATCTTTCAGCCATCTTTACGCGCCAACGCCGTCTTCTCCGAGCACAACCTCGTGACCGACGGCTCATTCAACGAGTTTCACGTTATCCTCTGCCGCAACGTGATGATCTACTTCAACAAGGCCTTGCAGCAGCGCGTGCATAAGCTGATCTACGAGAGCCTCGTGATGTTCGGCATCTTCGGCATCGGCAACAAAGAGTCGCTCAGGTTCACGCCGTTCGAGGACGGCTATGACGCGCTGGACCAACACGACCGATTGTACCGGAAGGTGAGATGATGGCGGGCGGGATGACGAACAGTGCGGATGGCGGAATCGTGTGTGTCGGCGCGTCGGCCGGGGGCTTGGCGGCGCTGGAGCTGTTGCTGGCGGCGCTCAATGATGATTTCGCGCTGCCCCTCGTCATCGTGCAGCACCGCGGACGAACGGCGGGCGACGGCCTTTGCGAATACCTGCAAAAGTACAGCCGGCGCCCGCTTGACGAGCCGGAAGACAAAGAGGAGATCGCGCCCGGTCGCGTCTATCTCGCGCCGCGCGACTATCATCTGCTAATTGAACGGGACGGATTCGCCCTTTCGACCGGAGCTTTGATCAACTTCGCGCGGCCTTCCATCGACGCGCTCTTCGAGTCGGCGGCGGACTGCTACGGCGCGGGCGTCGTCGGCGTCGTCCTGACGGGCGCGAACCACGACGGCGCGCGGGGACTCGCGCGCATCAAGGAGTGCGGTGGCCGCGTGATAGTGCAAGACCCGGCGAGCGCCGCTTCGCCCTCGATGCCCACCGCGGCGCTCGCGGCCATTGCCACTGGCGGTGGTGTCGATCACGTTTTGCCGCTCTCGGGGATCGCGCCGCTACTCAGCCAACTCGCGCGACGCTTGTCAAAGGGGGCATCGTATGGAATGTGAGTCGCAGAAAATCAACATCCTGATGGTGGACGACAACCCGGCCAACTTGCTTTCGCTCGAAGCGATTTTGCAAGCCCCGGATCGTAACCTCGTGCGCGCCGCTTCCGGCAATGATGCGCTTCGTTACCTGCTTGACTGCGACGTTTCGGTGATCCTGCTCGACGTGAACATGCCCGGCATGGATGGGTTCGAGACAGCGGAACTGATCCGCCAGCGCACTCGTAGTGAGCTGACGCCGATCATTTTCGTGAGCGCGATCAATGATAACG
>JACCRA010000298.1 GCA_013813825.1 Pyrinomonadaceae bacterium
CTGAAGCGCGCAGTTCCTGAAGCGTCTCTTCGCTCACGGGCGCGTCGGTTTCGATGACGGCCATCGCTTCGCCGCCCAACTCTTGACGACCGAGGTGGAAGCGGCTGATGTTGAGTCCGTGATTACCAAAGACCGTGCCGATTCGGCCGATCACGCCGGGCACATCGCGGTTGCGCGTGATAACCATGTGACCCGACGGGATGGCTTCGATGCGGAAGCCGTTAATGGCGGTGATGCGCCCGTCGCCGCCCGTGCCAAACAGCGCGCCCGAAACGCTTTGCTCGCCATTCGCCGTCACGACGCGAGTCGCCAGCGCGTGCGTCTGATCGCCGCCCGCTCCGTGCTCGTAGGAAGAGGTGACTTTAATCCCGCGCTCCTCGGCGATGAGGAAAGCGTTGACGGCGTTGACGCGGGCGCTCATGTCGCGCAGCAGCCCGGCGAGAAAAGAGCGCGTGACCGGCGCGGCGTCCATCTCGGCGACCTCGCCCGCGTACTGGATGCGGACCTCGCGCACGGCGTCATCGATTAGCTGCGCCTGCAAACGTCCGAGCCGGTGCGCCAGCGTCAGATATGGCTGGAGGACGTTCAATTCCTGCGCGTTCATGGCCGGGGCGTTGACCGCGCCTCGCAGTGCGCCGGTCAAAAAATAGTCGCGCATCTGCTCGGCCACCGTGACGGCGACGCCTTCCTGCGCCTCGCGCGTGGAGGCTCCGAGGTGCGGCGTGGTAATTACTTCTTCGAGATTCAACAGCGGATGATCAGACGGCGGCGGTTCCTGCTCGAACACGTCGAGCGCCGCCCCTGCGATGCGACCTTCCGTGAGCGCCTCGTACAAGGCCTGCTCGTCAATCAATCCGCCGCGCGCGCAGTTAATGACGCGGACGTGCGGTTGCATCCGCGCCATCTCCCGCGCGCCGACGATGCCGCGCGTCTCAGCCGTCAGCGGCGTATGCACGGTCAGAAAATCCGCGCGCGCACAAACTTCTTCGAGCGTCGCCAGTTCGATGTCAGAATCTCGCGCCTGCTCCGGCGCGACAAAAGGGTCGAAGGCAATGACCTTCATCTCAAAGCCCCGCGCCCGGCTCGCCACCACCTGCCCGATCCGTCCGAGGCCGACAACGCCCAAAGTCTTGCCGCGCAGTTCGACGCCGACAAATTTTTTGCGCTCCCACTTGCCCGCGCGCAACGACGAGTTGGCCTGTGGCACGCGACGCGCGAGCGCAAGCAGCAACGCTAACGTGTGCTCGGCGGTGGTCATCGTGTTGCCGTCCGGCGCATTCATCACGACAATGCCGCGCGACGTGGCCGCCGCCACGTCGATGTTATCCACGCCGACCCCCGCGCGCCCGACGGCACGCAGACGCGCCGCCCCATCCATCAGCGACGCCGTCACCTTCGTCTCACTCCGCACGATCAAGCCGTCGTAGTCGTGCAGCAACTCGCGCAACTCATCTTCCGACAGCCCCGTCTTTTTCTCGACCGCGAAACCGGCCGCCCGCATCGGCTCCAACCCGCTCTCACTCACGTCGTCTGAAACCAGAATTTTTATCTCGTTAGTCAATGGCCTAGTACTCCGTTCGACATCAATTAGCGTTTCTCAAATGCGTGCGACCGAGCACAAGATAGACAGTTCAGAACAGGCCGCACCTCACTGCATACTGCTAGTTCTCTTTCGCGCACACGACAAAATCACCCGCCCTCATTTTTTCAATCGAAAGCAAAAGGCAAAAGTAAGAATCGCAACACTGCTTTCACTTTTGCCGTTACATCGGCCCTCCCACATCGCTGCCGTCCGCGCGCTCGCTACGCGCCTCGTCACCCACGCCATCCGGGGCGGGCATCGCGGTCGCGCCGTCCGCGTCACTGGTCCCCGCGCCGCCTGTCGTCGCGGCGCTTTTTTGCGTCGCGGCCAGATCGCTCAAAGTCTCGGAACTGGTCGCTTCTTCCGCGCGCTCCTGCAATGCTTCCTCAGTTGAAGTCGCGCCTATCGATTCAGACTGTTTGTTAGTTGCCTCTTCCATTTCCCGCCCTCCTGTCAGAATAAAAGATAAATTGACGCCAGCAGGGACATCAGCGTCGCCGCGTAGATTCCCGCCAACACATCGTCGGCCATAATGCCGAGGCCGGATTCAAGCGCTTCGAGGCGGCGGATCGGGTACGGCTTCCAGATGTCGAACAACCGGAAGGCCACGAAACCCACGATGAGCGCCCACGCGCCGATCTCATACGGCACGAAGGCGAACGTGATCAACTGTCCCACCACTTCGTCAATCACGACCACGCCGGGGTCTTTTCGCGCTAGTAGCGACTCGCAACGCGAAGCGGCCCAAATGCCCGCCACCGCGATGCCGATCAGCAATACCAGCACGAGTGTCGTGCGAAACGCCTGGAATTGTGCCGTACCCCATCCCCGCTCCGCTGCGGAGGCCAACACCGAGATGCTGATTTGCTGCGCGGCTAAGTAGAGTCCGACCCCGATCAGCGAACCCCATGTGCCCGGTGCTACCGGCAGCCACCCGACCCCGCACGTCGCCACCGCGAGCGCCACTTGATCCGACGCCGTCCGCCGACGGGGCGCACGTTCGACATAACCGTGCGTCACCACCGACGGGTTCAGTTCGTCACTCGACTCTTTAACAACTCGCATGACAGTAATCAGTAG
>JACCRA010000469.1 GCA_013813825.1 Pyrinomonadaceae bacterium
GTCGTCCCCGGATCGCGCTCGTTGGTAATCTGGATTCTCCGCCACCAACCACTATCATACTGGCCGGGCGGGCGAATGAAGCGTCCGCCGCCAAGCGCGTCTAGGTATGGCGGATCAACCGAGAGGCGGGTCTCCTCGCCGAAATCGATGGGCAATTCTTCTTCGAGCTGCACGGCCGCGTGGACGGCCTGCGCGGCGACATCTTGGTACAGTTCGACGATCTGAATTTGATCGATCCGCACGCGATCCCAGAGCTTTTGCGCGCGCAGCATTTGGTTCGCCCGAATCGTCCCCTGCATGATGGCCTCGACGGAACGCCTGACGCTCAAGGCATTCCCACCGTAGGTGCCGATCAGCAGCGTGCTGAAGGCTGCCGAGCGCCATTGTCCAAGCGACTCGTCGTCTTCTTCAACATCGTCTGCGCCCGCATCGTCCCGACACGGATCATTCATCACCGATAATGCATAGCGCAATGCGGCGGTGGTGATGCCGCGGCGCACGATTTCGGGCGTGATCTCGCCGACTTCACCGAGGCCGACGATGAGTGCGCCGCGCGGCTCGCTCTCCGGCGCAAGGATCACTTCGGCGCTGCCGACAGCGCCGGGGTACAGGTCGGTTCCGAACAATTGCGAAAGACGGTAGTCAAGCAGCCGGTCGAGGCGGCGCTCGGCGCTGACGATGCTATCGCCGGAGTAGTGGCCGACGGCGACGGGGTAGCGTGCCAGCGCCAGATCGCCGTGCCCGACGGAAACGCGCAGGGTGTGGACTTCGCCGTCGGTACTACGCGCCGGGGCAATTTCGATTCCGACGGCCGCCGCGAGCAACTCGTCCTCTTGTGGGAACAGCACCGGCTCAACGTCGGGCAACGGCAGCGTGGGGACGACGACGAGGCCGCCGCTACGGGCGGTGCCACGCATCAGCCCACGACGGAGCGGCGCGTCCGACAAGCGGCTGGTCCGGCCGAGGATGAGCAATTCGCTTAAGGCCGGAAAGGCGGGCGGGTAATTCGCGAGGCTACCGTGCCCGGCGTCCATGTACCAACCCGGCACTTGTTCGTAAAACTTCGCGGAGTGGTACGGCACGCGGCCGTCGCCGTTGGGTGTGGACTCGAACGTAACCGAGCCATCGCTAGTGATGCGAAGCGCGCTCGGCGTCGCCTCCGCGACGCCCGCCACGTAGATCGAGCGCGGCGGAAAACCGGCCGCCTTAAGTTTGTCGCGCACCTGCTTCGCCGCCAGAATCGCCTTCGCCTCCGGCCGGGGCAGGCCATCCGCTTCCGGCAGTCGCGCCCACCACGCGGGATCGAAAAAATCGATGTTGGCAACAGCCCCGCCTTCATCTCCCGGCAGCATCTCCAACAGTCCCGGAAAGTGGCGGATAATATCAACGACGCCGCGCAGCCGGTGACGAAAGTCGAGCAGCGCCAGTTGGCGCAGAATCTTCTCTTTGCCGAACATCAAGCTCGGCACGATGTAACTACCGAAGTTCGGCGTCCCGAGCATCACGAGCCGACCGTCGCGCTGGCAAACTTGCTCCCACAAATCACCGCCACTCTCCTTGTCGCCCGCGATCATGGCGCGCGCCACCAAGCCGCCCATCGAGTGTGCGAGGATATGCACCGGGCGTTCGTGCTTGTCGAGCACGCGCTTGACCTCCTTCGCCAGCCGCGCGCCTTCAACGTCAACCGACTTGCGCCAGTCGTAAGGAAAGGGGACCACTTCGTATTCGCGCTGCAAATAATCAGCGAGCTTTTGGTAGGCCAGCCCGACGAGTTCACCCGGTTCGATCTTGTTCGTGCCCGGATAGGCGAGCTTACTGATGCCGCCGAAAGCGAGCGCGGGGAAGTTCAGCCAGACGCCGCTTCCATCAACTCTGAGGTGCGTCCCCATAATACCCGGCACGAGGAAAACGACGGGCAGTTCGGCGGCGACGGCGGCGCGCGTCCGATTCGGGTTGAGCGTCAGCATTGACGCGCCCCGCTCAAGGGGTCTGAAATTTTCTTCCGGCGGTTGTTGCTTTGTTGTCATCAGCCACACCTGCATCAGACGGCGCGTGCGGGCGTTGGCAAAGTAACTGAAGTGGTTGACATCGGCCCCCCGGTCGAGAAAGTAATAGCCTCCCTGCTCGCGGTTCATTCCGCCGTACATCGCTTCCGTGTTGACCACCAGATCGTGATCCTCGCGATAAAACAGATCGGTGGCGAAAACTTTGAGATGGTTCCAGAGGCCGGAGCCTTCAACGTCGCCGGCGATCACGGCCAAGTCGGCTTCCGTGCTCACGCCGGGCTGATTAAGCAGGTGGATGACGGGCGATTCAGGCATCATCGCTTCGAGGCCGGGAAGTTCTTCGGGGCGGGTGCGCCGCTTCGCCAGTTCGAGCAGCGTGGCTTTGACGAAGTCGTAAACGGAACTGGCTTCGAGCGCCGGGATCAGACCCAGCAGGTTGAGGATCAGGGAAAAATACTTGTCGAGCCGCTTGGAGGCCAGCAACGTGCCCCGCGCCGGGCAGGCGACGCGGACGAATTTTTCGATCTTAAATTTTTTGGCCGCCAGTTCGCCCTCTCTGCCCGCGAGTTGTTCGAGCAACTTGACGTCCGCCTCGCGGTGCGCTTCGCGGAAAGGGTCCAACCACTGTGCGTGCAGATGATCTTCGTCCAGCTTAACCGGGTTGAGGCAGAGCAGTTCCCCGACCAATCCGCCGCGTGAGTGTGTCAACAGGTGGAGCGTGGCCCCCGCCGGGAGGAGGCGCGCCAGATCGAGCGCGTTCTCGATGGGGCTATGGCTCATCGTGCGGTGCTGGAAGCCGAGTATCCGCTCACCATACTGCTCTCTCAATTTCTTCCATTCGTCCGTGCCGGCGAATTGGCCGAAGCTGCCGACGGTCGTCGAAGCCGTCCCGTGAATGAAGATGAGGTAGGCGCCCCCATCAGCCGCTAACTCGCCGACGGCTTTCTCTTCCAACACCATGTCGCCGGACAGGCGGTACAAGCCGGCCGCCGGCTTAAGTTGATCCTCAAAGTGGCCGACGATCCGTTGCGCCGTCCACTTGGCCGCCTCACCAGCCGGATCGATGCCTAAAATTTTAAGCCCCTTCAGCACCCATTCGCCGGCCGCGCGAGTGGTCGCCGCCGGCGGCGATTCGAGCGGCGGCGCGCCGGTCACGCGCAACTCCGGCGAGACCAAACCGCCGCCGCGCGTTGTGCCCGCTTGTCCGAGGTCTTGCCGGAGTTGCGCGACTGAAACCCATTGCTTAACGCCATTGGTCCATTCGCGCTCAACGATGTCGTCCTCTGCGGCGTCCTCAAACGT
>JACCRA010000479.1 GCA_013813825.1 Pyrinomonadaceae bacterium
CGGATCGCGCAGGGCGTGTTCGGCTTCCACTTCCGTCAGGTAAGACCCCTCGACGATTAGGTAGTATTCGCGTCCGCGCTGTGTGTTCATGGTCGCAAAACAGAAGCGCGCCGCCCTTCGTCACCGCAGGTGGGCGGGGCGCAAAGCAAATTTACTTTATCATCGAAGCCTGCGCGTCGGCAAAAATTTTCGCTTGCGAATTAAAGCGGCCGACTGATGAGTATGACTGTCCCGGCTTGGGCTTTGCGTGAAATCTCTGACCTGATGCGGAAGGCGCACTCAATCATAAACGGTTTGCGCGCGGCTTATCACCAGCCGGTGAAAATAATAGCCCCGCCGAAACAACATGTTTCGGCGGGGCTTGAAACTCTCTCGTTCGCGTCAGATTCGGGGCGGCGATTGTTTAAGAGATCGGCGCATATTGCTCGTTTAGCGCGCGGCGCAACCGCTTGAAGTAAGGATCGAAGGAGACGAAACTCGTGCCTTGATAGAAAGCTCGTCCGCCGGTTCCTTCGGAGAGGCGGTTGAGCGCGCCCTGACCGAGGCTCGCGGCCACGCGGTTAGAGCTTGTCAGGCCGACCGACGGAGCATAGAAGGAATAGACCGCTACCTCGCGCCGCTTCGCTTCGCGCACCGCCCGCAGGAGATCGGGACTGTTGAGCGCCGACGAGTAATCGAAACCGCGCGAAGTGTCCAGCCCGTCCGAAATCAGGAGCAGCGCATTCGGGTTGGTCCCCTGCCCTTCGAGTTCGTCAAAATGGCGCAACGCCTCAATCACTTCGACGTAAGGATTGAACGACGTAGCGGCGTTGCTGGCGACCGGAATCCGCAGCGATTTCGCGGCCTGCCTTAAGTCGGACGTAAACGGCTGACGCACTTGCAACGAGCCGGCCGTGATGTAGCCGACCATCACACGCGAGCCGGCGGGCAGAGTGCGGATAAAGTCGCCAGTCACCTTCAACTCGTTGCCGACACGCCCGATCAGATCATCCTGTACCAGCACCGCGAGGTTCAGAGGCTTTCGCACACCCCCACGCTCGACGGCAGTTTCCTTGCCATCCGCAGTCGCGGCGGCAGCGAACGCCGGGACGCTCGCCATCGCGCTGAACACCAGCGCCAGCACCGCCAATAGAACATTAAGCTTTTTCATCATCTCTAACACCTCTAATTCAGTTGCAAACAGGAACGAACTTGAAAGGCCATCCGCCGAAACACTCCGACTAGCATCATTCGCGAGCGCGCGCCCCTTATTTGCCCATTCCGCTTTCAAATTTATAACGACAATAAGATGCGAAAAAGCCCGCGTTGGTGGCTTGCAACACGGGCTTCAAAGGGCAGGGATCTCTTTTACTTTTGGGAGGTGTGGAGCGCGCAAGCGCCGCTTTCATCGCACGGCGGCGGGATGCCGAACAGTTGATAACGACGCCCGGCGACTTGGCGGTAAATGACGGGACCAATACTCGTCAACGGCCAGACGGAGAGGACGCCGGCCAGCCAACTCCAACGCGGCAGCACGCGCAGCACTTCGAGCCACGCGCCGAAGCCTTTAGCCCACGCGCCGCCCGACTTGCGCCGGACGTGCATCTCGGCGGCCAACTCCGGCAGAGTATACGGCGCGGCCCGCCGTTGCGCCGCCGGGTCGTGATAATCAATCCACTCGATCCGGCGGTTTAAGTCGCGCGGCTCGACGCGCGCCCGCATCCACTGGCACAGCGGACATCGCCCGTCGGTATAAACTTCCAAACTCGTCGTCTGACTCATGGCGCTCCCCAAAACGGATAGATCAATCAACAGCGGTGACCCGGCTTCGACCTTTTACTCTTCCGTCACCGAGCGCGGCGCTCGCCGGCTGAAGTGGTCGCCCGCGTCCAGTCGGCGTTGGAGATTGCGGTAACTGACGACGAGCATTCCGATCACCGCGATCTGCAACAGTTCGACCACCACCCAGAACAACATTAAGACTCTCATCGCTCGTTCACCTCCCTGTCGGGACTTGCAACTGTAGGTTCGGCGTGCCGCCATACATGATCGTCAGCGGACCTTGATGCGATTTGACGCCTTCGGAACGGGCGCGCTCGATCTCCAGTTGCATTTCGAGCCGCTTGATGTCTAAGAGCGCCGGGTTGGCGTAAGTC
>JACCRA010000487.1 GCA_013813825.1 Pyrinomonadaceae bacterium
GGCAAGTTTCACCTCATCGGGATTCCGCCCGCGCCGCGCGGGATGCCGCAGGTCGAAGTGACGTTTGACATTGATGCCAACGGCATCGTCAACGTCTCGGCTAAAGACATGGGCACCGGCCGCGAGCAAAAGATCACGATCACGGCTTCTTCCGGTCTTTCAAAGGACGAGATTGATCGCATGATGCGCGAGGCCGAATCGCACGCGGGCGACGACGTTAAAAAACGCGAAGAGATCGAGGCGCGCAATCGTCTCGACGGCTTGCACTATCAAGTTGAGAAGACCTTTAACGAGAACAAGGAGAAGCTCGACGGCGCAAGCATGTCGCAACTCGAAACGGCGCTCGCCGACGCCAAGAAGGCGCTTGAAGAAGGCGGCGCGGAGCGCATGAATAACGCTTTTAACGCCCTGCAAACCGCCTCGCACAAACTGGCCGAGGCACTCTACCAACAGCAAGGCGCATCAAGCGGTGACGAGCAGGCTTCGGCGGCCGGCGCGACCGGCGGCTCGCAAACCGGCGGTACTACGACCGGCGGCACAACTGACGACAACGTCATCGACGCCGAATATGTGGATGTGGACGAAAACAAATAAGCTATCAGCCGTCAGCCGTCGCCATCAGCAAGCAGGCTTCCGTCTCTGAGCCTGTTTTGCCTTTGCTAACGGCTGACGGCTAACGGCTGACGGCTCTTTAATGGCAAAAGAAGACTACTACAAAGTGCTGGGCGTCGAGCGGAAGGCGAAGCCGGAAGAGATCAAGAAGGCGTACCGGAAGTTGGCGCGTAAGTTTCACCCGGACGTGAATCCGGGCGATAAGGCGGCCGAAGAACGCTTCAAGTTGATCACGGAGGCGCACGATGTGCTCTCCGATCCGAAGAAGCGAAGCGTCTATGATCGCTTCGGCCAGTATTCGGATACGCTGGCGGACGCGGCGGCGCGCGGCGCACAGCCGGGCGGTTTTCCCGGCGGCGCAGCAGGCGGGCGCGGCGCTCCCAATTTCGACTTTACCGGCTTCGACTGGAACACGGCTTCAAGCGGCGGCAGCAGTGGGGCGGGCGGTTCGAGTTTTCGTGATATTTTCTCCGATTTGTTCAGTGGCAGCGGAAAAGCAGAGCGCGAGCCGCCCCGCCCGATGCCGCAACGCGGAGCGGACATTGAGATGCCGCTCGCGCTCTCTTTTGAAGAAGCGATTACGGGGATGACGACGAACATTACCGTCAACCGCTCGGAACAATGTTCGCGGTGCAACGGCGCGGGCGACACGGGCGGCGCGCCGATCATTTGCCCGACCTGTAAAGGCTCCGGTCAGGTGCAGCGCGCAGGAGGGCGGCTGCGATTCGCGCAGGAATGTCCCGACTGCGACGGCGTCGGGAAGCGGCGTCCGCCGTGTTCGCTCTGTCACGGCAAAGGCACGACGCCGAAGACGGAAAGTGTCAAGGTCAGGATTCCGGCGGGCGTCGATACCGGCTCGCGCGTGCGCGTCCCCGGCAAAGGCGAAGGCGGGCGGCTGGGCGCTCCGGCGGGCGATCTGTTCATTCTCACCAACGTCGGGCGGCATCCGCACTTTACGCGCAAAGGCGACAACGTGTACGTCACGATTCCCGTGACCGTCCCCGAAGCCGCGCTCGGCGCGAAGATCGAAGTGCCAACGGTCGAAGGCAAAGCGCAACTTAAGATTCCGCCCGGCACGCAGTCGGGGCAAAAGTTTCGCCTCCGCGAACGCGGCGCGCCATCGCTTCGCAACCCGCAGGCCAGAGGGGACCAATTCGTGGAAGTTCAAGTCACGCTGCCCAAAGTTCTCTCGGAAGAGACTAAAGACTTACTCCGCCGCTACTCGCAACTCAACCCCGAAAACCCGCGCGTGACGATGGGACTCGAATAGCTTTCAATAATCAGTCAGCATTGGCTTCCGCTGATCGCTGATGGCTGACAGCTAAAGCAATGAAACGCAAAGCTAGTACCTACACGATTAGCGCGGTGGCGACGCAGTATGAGATTCACCCGCAGACTTTGCGTCTGTACGAGCGTGAAGGATTGCTGAAGCCGTCGCGCTCCGAAGGCAACACCCGGCTCTATACTGATTCGGACTTGGAGCGGCTGGAAGTGATTTTGTCTTTGACGCGCGACCTCGGAGTGAATCTGGCGGGCGTCGAGATCATCCTCAACATGCGTGAGAAAATGGACGTCATGCAGCGCGAGTTCGAGCGATTCTTCGAGCATCTGCGATCACATGCCGAGGAGTTCACGCACTTTGCCGCCGCCCCACCACCCGCCGAGGCAGGCGCGCTCGTCACCACCACCCGCGCCGCCGTAATGGTACGCCGCCGCACTACCACCACGGGCCAGCGCGGTTGAGGGTCCGCTGTCGCGAGCGGTGAAGCTTCGCCGAGCCATCGGTCACGTTAGACAGCGTTCGCTTGCATCGGCCTTCGCCTTGCGCGCCAAACTCTTATTCACTGATAAATTCTCTGCTCTGCCCTGCGCTCAAGGCAATTCTATCGCGTCAATGAGACGGCGTTGCCGCGCTGCCAACCCTCCCAGCACCCTTCAGCGTTATTCCTAGCCAGTCGACGCGTCGTGACGGACCGACTACATTGCAATACAAAGTTCTTGACAAAACTCAAGCGGGCGGCGTATCGTGCCTTCATGGCTGTCGTCCACACGCTCCGCCCGCGCCCCGTTCCTGATGCAGCGACTGAAGAGCCGCCCGCCTTGCACGCGCGGGCGATGGACAATCTACGCTTCATCCGCGAGACGATGGAGGGCGCCGCGTCGTTCACCGCCGTCTCCGGCTGGGGTCAGTGCGTGATCGGGATCACGGCGCTGGGGGCCGCCGCGTTGGCCGCGCGCCAGACGACGCCGCGCGTGTGGCTCGCGACGTGGTTGGTGGAGGCCGTGTTGTCGCTGGCTATCGCCGGTTGGGCGATGAGCAGCAAGGCGCGGCGGGCGCAGATGCCTCTCTGGTCGCGGCCGGGGCGCAAGCTGGCGCTCAATCTCGCGCCGCCGCTCTTCGCCGGGGCGCTCCTGACCGTCGTGCTGTTTCGCGCCGGCCTGCGAGACGCGATCCCGGCAACGTGGTTGCTGCTCTACGGCGCGGGTGTAATGACGGGCGGAGCTTTCTCCGTTCGTATCGTCCCCGTCATGGGCGTGTGCTTCATGGCCGCCGGCACGCTGGCTTTGTTCAGTCCGGCGGC
>JACCRA010000522.1 GCA_013813825.1 Pyrinomonadaceae bacterium
GTCGTCGAGCACGACGAGGAGACGATTCGCCGCGCCGATTACGTCGTCGATCTCGGCCCGGCCGCCGGCGCGCACGGCGGCGAGGTGGTCGCCGTCGGAACGCCCGAAGAAGTAGCCTGCAATCCGCAATCGATCACCGGCCTCTACATCTGCGGGGCGCGGGAAATCGCGCTGCCGGAGAAGCGGCGTGCGCCAAACGGACTAAACGTCAAAATCGCAGGCGCGCGCGAGCATAATCTGAAAGAGATCGACGCCGTGTTCCCGCTCGGTCTGCTGACGGTTGTGACAGGAGTTTCCGGCTCCGGCAAATCGACGCTCATTGATGACATTCTGTACCGCGCGCTGGCGCGACACCTTTACGGCTCGCTGACCGAGCCGGGCGCGTTCGACGCCATCGAAGGTTTAGAGCACGTCGATAAAGTGATCGAGATCGATCAGTCGCCCATCGGCCGCACGCCGCGCTCGAATCCGGCGACCTACACCGGACTGTTCACGCCACTTCGCGAGTTGTACGCGATGCTACCCGAATCGCGCGAGCGTGGCTACAAGCCCGGCCGCTTCTCCTTCAACGTCAAGGGGGGGCGCTGCGAGGCGTGCGAGGGCGATGGCCTCAAGCGCATCGAGATGAACTTTTTGCCCGACGTGTACGTGCTCTGCGACGTGTGCCGCGGCGCGCGTTACAACCGCGAGACGCTCTCCGTCAAATACAAAGGCAAGTCCATCGCCGCGTTGCTCGACACAACGGTGGAAGAGGCGCTACCGCTACTGGAAAACATTCCGCAGATCAAACAGAAATTGCAGACGCTGCTTGATGTCGGCCTCGGCTACGTCAAGCTCGGCCAGTCGGCGACGACGCTCTCCGGCGGTGAGGCGCAACGCATCAAGCTCTCGCGCGAACTCTCGAAGCGCGCCACCGGACGCACCATTTACATTCTCGACGAGCCGACGACCGGCCTTCACTTTGCCGACGTGCATAAGTTGCTCGACGTGCTGCAACGACTCGTCTCGCTAGGCAATACGGTGATCGTCATCGAGCACAATCTGGACGTGATCAAGTCGGCCGACTATGTACTCGATCTCGGCCCCGAAGGCGGCGCGGGCGGCGGGCGCGTGGTCGCCGCCGGCACGCCCGAAGAAGTCGCGCGCGTCAAACGCTCGTACACCGGGCAGGCTCTCAAGCCGCTACTCAACGGTCATCATGGCAACGGCAACAATCACGTGCCCACGCGTCAAAAAAAATCTGCTGCCGTCCGCCGTGAGCGCAAGCCAAGCGGTTGATCGTTCGACAAGAGACGGTTTATGTTATATCTAAATCAAGCTATCCGAGATTGGCGCGCAAGCCGCGAAAATTGTATGGGTTGCGGCTCTTCTCGGCCGAGATCGGCACAGCGCCGATCTCATCAAGGTTAGCTATTCATCCATGTTGAGTAGTGGCGACTTCAATTACTGCGCTCACGCGGGATGAGCTGAGGGCTTATTGTCTGAGCCCCCAACATCTGAACAAGGAAGGAAAAGCAATGGCAAAGCCTATCTTCCATCAATCGATGCGCGTCACCGTGCTGTGTCTGGTGACCCTCCTCTTTGGCAGTCAGGCAGCACTCTCGCAGCAAACTTCCGACACGCCGCTGATGCCACCCGTTGAATCAAGCCCGGTGACGGAGCAGGAACTGCCGCGCCCGGATGAAATTGACAGTCTCGCTGGCTCGGACGCCGGGCACATTGAAACCAACACTCGCGCGTTACTCCCATTGCGAAGTGAATCTGCCGCCCGCTTCGTCCTCGCCTCACGCGCGAGTGACGAAGCAAAACCTTTTTTCAAACTGGTGGACAATCGCTATGCAGGCCATAGCACTACGAGCGCACAAAACGCGCAGGGCGGCAACACGCTGGTCCCACTGACGGCGGAAGAGAAATTGAAGTTCGGATTTAGATCGGCATTCCTGAATCCCACGTCTTACGCCTTCACGGCCATCAACGCGGCCATCACCGAAGCGTCGGAAGATGATCAGCCCCAGAAAACCACCGAGGATCGCGTGGCCGACGGATTGTCGCGTTTCGCGCGTAGCTTCTCAACGCGCGGCATCAAATCCATCCTCGGCTCTGGCGTCTATCCGGCCCTCCTGAAGCAAGACCCGCGCTATCAGCCTTCGGGGAAGAAAGGCTTCAGCCCGCGAGCCGCCTATGCGATCAGTCGCATCTTCGTGATCAAAGGCGACAACGGCAACGACCAGCCGAACATCTCGCGGCTCGGCGGCACTCTCTCGGCCAGCGCGCTTGCCAACATTTACGAACGCAGCACACCGGGACACGACCGGATCGGCGTGGGACCAACTTTCAAACGCTTCGGAACTTCAATCGCTTTCGATATGATCCAGTTCGTCGTCTTCCGGGAGTTCAGCCCGGAAATCAAAAAATTGTTCAAGCGGTAGTTCATTCACGGCGCGCCCCGATCTGACAAGGACTTGATGATCAATCGCATCTCAAACATCGTCGCCGACAGTCTCGAAGTGAAGCGACGGTACTTCGCCGAACACGCCGAGGAGGTCGCCCGCGCGGCCAGCATGATCGCCGCCGCCTTCTCGACGGGCGGCAAAGTCCTGCTCTGCGGTAACGGCGGTTCCTCGACCGACGCGCAACACATTGCCGGCGAGTTCGTCAATCAATTTATGAACAAGGGACGCCACGCGCTGCCCGCGCTGGCGCTCTCGACCGACGGCGGCGTGCTGACGTCCATCGCCAACGACACCGGCTTCGAGCAGGTCTTCGCACGCCAGATCGAAGCCTTCGGCGCACGCGGCGACGTGCTCATCGCGATCTCGACTTCCGGCACTTCCGCCAACATCGTCGCGGCGGTGGAACAGGCCGGAAAGATGGAGTTAAAAGTGATCGGGTTGCTTGGTCGTGACGGCGGGCGAGTCGCGCCGCTCTGCGATCTCGCACTCATCGTCCCCAGCGCCGACACGCAGCGCATACAGGAGACGCACAACCTGATCGGCCATATTCTCTGCGAACTGGTCGAGCGCACGCTTTTCCCCGCCGCCGCTGCGAGAGAGTAGCCGGAGAGCCACGGCGAATCGTGTCAATTTACGATCAAGATTTGCGCCCGCTCGAACTAGGCGAGGTCAGCACGTACCCGCTGGCCTCGCGCCCGAGCAAAGTCTCGCTTGAAGATTTCGCGCGCCCGGTCGAACCCACTTCATCTCTCACTGATTTTCTCGCTTCGTTGCCCGACATCTTAGCCGTCAAATCGTTGCGCGAGATCGCGGCTCGGATCAGGCGCGCGCGCGAGTTGCACAAGCCGATCATCTGGGGCATCGGCGGGCACGTCATCAAAACCGGGCTGGCCCCTGTGATCATCGATCTCATGCGGCGTGGCTTCGTCTCGGCGATAGCCGCCAACGGCTCGGTGTTGGTTCACGACGCCGAGATCGCGCTCATCGGTTCTACTTCCGAAGATGTGGATGCCACGCTCGGCGCGGGCGCGTTCGGCGCGGCGCAAGAGACCGGCCAACTGTTGAACGACGCGGCACGCGCGGGCGCGAGGGACCAACTCGGTTTGGGCGAGGCGATGGGACGCGCGCTCACGAACCTTAATCCGCCACATGCCAAGCTCTCGCTGCTCTGCGCGACATATGAAGCGCGCATCCCCTTCAGCGCCCACGTCGCCGTCGGCGCTGACATCGCCCACTTTCATCCGCACGCCGACGGCGCCAGCCTCGGCGCGACTTCGCACACTGACTTCCGCTTGTTCTCCGAACTCGTGCGCCGCATGGACGGCGGCGGCGTCTATCTCAACATTGGCTCAGCTGTGATCCTGCCCGAAGTGTTCCTGAAAGCTGTCACGCTCGTCCGCAACCTCGGCCACCCGCTCACTGATTTAACGACCGCCAACTTCGACTTCATCCAATCCTATCGCCCGCTCACCAACGTCGTCCGCCGCCCGACCAGCGAAGGCGCGGGGCGCGGCTTCTCCATCACCGGCCACCACGAATTGATGATCCCGCTGCTGGCTGCCGCGCTGCTCTGCGACGACACACACACTTAAAGCAAATTACCGAATTACTGGCGCGCTCCCAGCAACCAATGAAATCAGCAGCTACCAAGACTTGCAAAAAATCTGCTTGACAGATCAGAGCCACATCAAGTATTCTTCTCATCCTGAAAACGATTTTCATTTTCACCTTCACCCTTCAATTTTCGGTATAGAAAACCATCGCCTTGAAAGGTCTGCTATGCACGGAAAAAAACTTCCGGAAGCCTTAAGGAAGCAGATGTTAGTCATCATCAATCTGCTAATCGTTTTTTTAGGATTGGTGTTAGCCGCATTCGCCCAACCGTCACGTCTCTTGTTATCAGGTCGGGTGCTCGACCAAAACTCCGGCGCTATCGGCGGGGCGGTAGTCACCTTGCACCACACCAAATCGCGGCGCGAGCAAATGACGACGACCGATGAGAACGGCGATTATCAATTCGCCGGCGTCCTTGAGGGTGACTATCAGTTGACGGCCACGGCCGCCGGCTTCAAGCCGGTGCAGCACGCGCTCGCTCTTAAGGCCGGCGAGCGACCGGCGGTAAGTGTCGAGTTGGTGCTGATGCCCGGTTCGCTCGCCGAGTCGGTGGTAATCACGGCCAGTTCCCTCGCGGCGACGCCGGAGGCGCTCGAACACGTCGCCGGTTCCATTGATGTCATCGACGCGCGCACGCTGGAGCAGAGTCGCGCCTTCACCTCGTCCGAGGCTTTGCGGAAAGTCGCCGGGGTCAACGTCCGCGACGAGGAAGGCTTCGGGCTGCGCCCCAACATCGGCATCCGTGGCTTGAACCCGACACGCTCGACCAAAGTGCTACTGCTCGAAGACGGCATCCCACTTACCTACGCGCCCTACGGCGACAATGCTTCTTATTATCATCCGCCCATTGATCGCTTCGAGAGCGTTGAGGTGCTGAAAGGTTCAGGGCAGATTCTCCACGGTCCGCAAACCATCGGGGGCGTGATCAACTACATCACGCGGACCCCGCCGGAGCAGGCCGCCGGCGCGGTAACGCTGACCGGCGGCAGTCGGAGCTATTTCAACGGCCACGCCAACTACGGCTTCACAGTCGGTCGCACCGGACTGCTTTTCGACTACACGCGCAAGCAAGGCGAAGGCGCTCGCGACAACGTCCGCTCCGGCCTTAACGATTTCAACTTCAAAACAGTCACGACGCTCGGCGCGAAGCAGGCGTTGACCACCAAGTTTAACTATTACGGCGAAGACTCGAATGTCGCCTATTCGGGTTTGCGCGAGGACGAGTATCGCGCCAACCCGCGCCAGAATCCTTTCCGCAACGATTTTTTTTATGGCGACCGCTTCGGCGCTTCGGCGACGCACGCCTACGTCTTCACGCCCGATGTGGTGCTGACGACTAATTTCTATGGCTCATACTTCCGCCGCCATTGGTGGCGACAGTCGAGCAACTCCGGCCAGCGCCCGAACCGCCTCTACAACCCGGCGACGCGCACCGGCGACGCGGACTGTCTGAGCATGGCCGATCTCAACACGACCTGCGGCAACGAGGGGCGCTTGCGGAAATACTATTTCCTCGGCGTCGAGCCGCGCTTGCGCGTTAATCATCAATTGTTCGGCGTTCGCAGCGAGACCGACTTTGGTTTGCGCGCCCACTTCGAGACGCAGGATCGCGTGCAGCGGAACGGCGACTTGCCAAACTCGCGCGACGGCGTGATCGCCGAGAACAACGAGCGACGTAATCAGGCTTATTCCGGCTTCGTCCAAAACCGCTTTCTCTTCGGCGACTTCACCATCACGCCGGGCATCCGCATTGAGCACATCGAGTACCAACGCACCAACCGGCTCGCCAACGCGGGGCGCGGCGTGACCGGGACCACCAATCTGACGCAACTGGTCCCCGGCCTCGGTGTCTCTTACAACCC
>JACCRA010000574.1 GCA_013813825.1 Pyrinomonadaceae bacterium
GCAACCCCGACCGTAACATCTTCAGGGCGCGGGCCGGTTTCAATGCCCCCGACGGGACCAACGAAAACGCCGACGATCAAGGTGTGGTGGGTCGCCCGACGCAAACAACGCAAAGCACGGGTCCGGGTCGCGACACCTACGCCGGCTTCAACACGCTGTTGATCGCCGTCAGCGTTCCGGCGACGTTGCTGCGCGGCACCGCCACCGCCGCCAACGCCAACGGCAATCTGCTCGGCTTGAACGGGGTAACGCAACGGCGGCGGCAACAGATTTTCCGCCGGGACGGTCAGGTGGTCGGGGCCGGGCCTTACGTGACGGTTGACCGTGAAGGCCTCCCGCTCGTCAACAACGGGCTGATTCCGCCGCCGCGCAAAGACGAATACAACGGCGCGACGACGCTCGACGACGCGAACGGGCGGTTCCGGGCGGACCTCATCACGTCGCTCAATAACTTCGGCACCAACGAGGCGAGTCGAAACATGCTGCTGGGCATGATTCAGGAGAACGGCGACATCTTGCGTCTCAATCTGACGGTCCCGAACACCGGTCCCGGCGGCGGCAACAATACGAGCGGCGGGCCGGCGAATATGGGTGGGCGGCGCTTAAGTGACGACGTAGCGGACGCCACCTTCACGCTGATCAACAACGGCACGGCGCTGGGCGACTTCGTTGACCGCAACGATGCGCCATTCCGGGACGTGTTCCCGTTCGTGGCCTTCCCGATTCAGCCGAATCCGAAGGGCATCAATAACCCGGATACACGCATCCGCCTCTAACTCTCATGCCATGCGCGCGACAGAGTAGAGAACAGAGCATAAGGAGCAAGGTCATGAAGAGTGCAACCCATAGCGGCGCTCGACACCGGGGCAGAACGATGTTGGCGCTCGTCGTATTCGTCACCCTGCTTGCCTCGCCGGGATATTCTCTCCCGGCGAGGCAGGCAGACGCCGCCGCGAAAACTCAAGCCGTCAGTGCCCGCCGCCAGTCCGCTGCTCAGGACGATGTGCAGCCTGCTAACCACACGCCGGTCCAACGCGGACGCATCGCGTTTGCCAGCGACCGCGATGGCGACTTCGAGATTTACGTGATCGACCCGGATGGCGGCAACTTGATGCGGCTCACAGACAACGAGGCGGATGACATCAGCCCGACTTGGTCGCCCGATGGCGAGCGCCTCGCCTTCGTCAGCTACCGCGACGGCAACGCCGAAATCTACGCGACCGACGCGGACGGCGGCGCACAGCAGACGAGGCTCACCGACAACCCGGCCGCCGACCTCGATCCCGCATGGTCGCCCGACGGCGCGCGGCTCGCTTTTACGAGCGGCCGGGACAATACCGACGAGATTTATGTGATGGGGGCCGATGGCAGTAACCCGACGAATCTTACCAACAACCGGGAAGGCGACGACGTGCAGCCGGCGTGGTCGCCCGATGGCGCGATGCTCGCCTTCGCGAGCAACCGTGACGAAAATTATGAGATTTACGCGATGGCCGCCGACGGCGGCAATCAGCGTAACCTCTCCAACAACACCGCAACCGATGCCAATCCCGCTTGGTCGCCGATGCGGATCACTTTCCAGAGCGACCGGGACAGCCCGCCGAACATGCCGGAAACCAACTTCGAGATTTACGCGCTGAATGGGGCCGACGGCGGCAATCAGACGCGGCTCACCGCCATCGCGGATGATCCGGCCACCCCGCTCGATGAATCGTTCGACGTGCAACCCGCGCGTTCATCCGATGGCGCGCGGATCGCGTTTGCCAGTACCCGCGATGGCGATTTCGAGATTTATGCTGTCGGCGCGGACGGCAGCGCCCCGACCAAACTCACCGACAACGACGAGGCCAACGACATCGAACCCGCCGTGCAACCGCTGGAAACGGCGGCAGGCGGAAGCCTCCAGTTTAGCGCCGCCACCTTGAGCGTGGACGAAGGCGCGGGCAGCTTGACCGTCACGGTGACGCGCACCGGCGTGACGACCGGCCTCGCCCAAGTCGATTTCGCCGCCGAAAGCGGCACGGCTTCCGGCCGCAGCGATTTCCTCGCTACCGCCGGCACGCTCAGCTTCGTCGCCGGAGAGACGAGCCAAACCTTCACCGTCTTTATCACGGATGATGCGTTCGTCGAGTTGGACGAAACCTTCACGCTCACTCTCGGCAGCGCGACCGGAGCCGCCTTGGGCAGTGTGAACACTATCACGGCGACGATCCGCGACAACGATACGGTGCAGGCAGCGGCTAATCCGATTGACAACTCGGAGTTCTTCGTGCGGCAGCATTATCGCGACTTCCTCAATCGCGATCCAGAACCGGCCGGACTCGCCGCGTGGCTCGCCGTGCTCAACCGCTGCAACGGCGGCTTTACCGAGAACCCCGATTGCGACCGCATCTCCGTCTCGGCATCCTTCTTCCTGTCGCCGGAATTTCGGGGCGAAGGCTACTTCTCGATCCGTTTCTACTTGGCGGCACTCGGACGATTGCCGACCTACGCGGAGTTTATTCGAGACCTCGCCAGCCTCAACGGCATGACGGCAGCAGAGGTCGCGACCAACCGCACGAACTTCACCCGCGCCTTCTTGGCGCGCGAAGAGTTCAGGACGCGCTACGACCGGCTTACTAACGCGGACTTCGTGGACACCTTAGCCCGGACGGCCGGCGTCACGCTCGCCAACCGGGATCAGTTGGTGATCGATCTCGACGCCGGGCGGACAACGCGCGTGCAGGTGTTGCGCGACGTTGTGGACAGCACACAGTTTGCCGGGCGGCGGGATGTTTTCAACATGGCGTTCGTGCTCAGTCAGTATTTCGGCTACCTGCGGCGCGATCCTGAGCCGGAAGGATTCGCGGCGTGGTTGCGCGTGCTCAACGAGAACCCGAACAACTTCCGCATCATGGTCAACGGCTTCGTCAACTCGGTCGAATACCGGATGCGCTTCGGCCGCCCGTAATCGGGTAAACAGGCACGCCGCCGTATCGCACTTACCGCGACGGTTGCGGTGCGCCCACACATGATGCTGAAAGACTTGGCATCATGTGTGGGCGCACCAGCAGTTAATAACAATCTTGTTTCAGATTGCGTGTATGGGTTAGTCCCGCGTGGCGTTACGTGGGCGGATCTCGCTGCTGCCGGAAGACTTGCCCGCCGGCGCAGGCGGCACTGACCCACCTTCGTCACTTACACTGATTCCGAAAACGCCATAGCGCAGCCTAATCGACAAGCGGTACAGCGCGTCGCAAACCCTTTTCGAGTCTCGCCTACGTTCCTGAGCTATGGTCGCCTCCCGCATTCACCGGGACGCCCGGCTCTCTGTTCGACGTGGCGGCGAGGCTGACGTTCCGCTTGTTCGCGGAAAAGTATTTACCAAATGGGCTTCAAGGAGGAACTATTTTGGAACAACCAGATACTTGAAAGTTGAGGCGATAAAATGAACTCTGGACGTTGGAAGCAACTCGGCGCTGGCCTGCTGGCCGGACTCGTGGCTGCCATCTTGATGACGCTGGCGCTCTTGGCGCTGCGCTCCCTCTTCGGCGTGGCGACTCCTTCCGAGTTGGTCGGCGACCGGGTGGCGCCGCTGCTTCCGGTCGAGACGTTCATCGATCTGCTCGTCCGCTTCGGCGGCTACAACAATTTGAAGAAGCTCGGCGTCGGCTCCGTCATCGGGGGCCAACTCGTCGTCGGCGGTCTGGGCGGCCTCGCCTACGCCTACTTCGCCGGGCGCGTACAACACCGGCGGGAGCCGGAGCAAAGCAGAGCCGGCCGTCGCGATTGGTTATTCGTCGGGCTGTTAGTCGGCGCGCTCTGGCTGCTCTCGTTGATTCTGTTGTGGCCGGTGCTGGGGACCAGTTACGTCGGGTTGCCGCCGGGGAAGGCGACGCTCGCGAACGCCGTCGCGCTGCTGTTCGCTTACACTCTCTACGGATTGTCGCTGGCCTTGCTTTACAACTGGATGAGCGGAAGCGACGCGGCGGCCGGCGGCGAGGAGACGGCGAAACTGCATCCGTCGGGCAGGCGCGCCGTCATCGCCGGCGGCGTCGGGGCCGTGCTTGCGCTGGCCGCCGTCGGACTCTTGCGGCGGCTCTCCACGCTCGCGACGTTCGGCTACGACGGCACGCAATATAAGGGCGCGGACGTGCAGGCCGTCACACCGAACGAACGCTTCTACATCGTCACCAAAAACGTCGTCGATCCCGACGTGACACCCTCGCGCTGGCAACTCGAAGTAACCGGCCTCGTCGAGCAGCCGCAGACTTTCCGCTTTGAAGATTTGACCGCGATGCCCGCAACGACGCAGGAGACGACCTTGCGCTGCATCAGTAACGAAGTCGGCGGCGGATTGATGAGTAACGCCGTCTGGAAGGGTGTTTCGCTACGGAGTTTGATCGAGCGCGCCAAGCCGCAGCCGGGCGTCGTCGAAGTCGTCCTGCACGGCGTGGACAACTACACCGACACGTTCGCCTTTGAGAAGGCATTGGACCCCACGACGATGGTGGTTTATGAGATGAACGGCCAGCCCCTGGCGCAGAACCACGGCTATCCGGTGCGCGTCATCGTGCCGGGGCTGTTCGGCGAGAAAAATGTTAAGTGGGTGACGCGGGTCGAGTTGGTTGATCATGACGCGAAGGGTTTTTACGAGCAGCAAGGTTGGGGACCAAACTTCGTGGTCCCCACCGCCGCGCGCTTCGACCTGCCGGAGAACAAAAAGAAACTCAAGCTCTCGGAAGCGGCGGCGGGCGTGCCCGTCAAAGGCGTGGCGCACGCCAGCCGCGGCGTCGCGCGCGTCGAAGTGAGTACGGACGACGGCCGGACGTGGAACGAGGCGCGGCTCGATTACACGCGTTCGCCGCTGGCGTGGGTCTTATGGAGCTACGATTGGCGGCCCACACAACCCGGCGACTACAAGCTGGCGGTGCGCGCCACAGACAACAACGGCGAGCTACAGACCGACAAAGAACGCTGGACCGTGCCCGAAGGCGCGACCGGTTACCATAAGATCACCGTGCCAATTGAAGCCTGAACAAGCTATGGCGCATGATGGCATCTGAACGGGTTATGCTTGGCCGTGCATCTCTACATTTGTGTGGAGTAATCTCTCAGTTAGACGCGGAGAAAAGTCCGTCAAGGGTTGATTCTTCGTGTGCCGACGGCCTGATTTCCGCGTGTAACTGAGGAATTGTTGTGTGGGGGATTTAGATGTTGACACAGGAAAGTCGCGGTATTAGACTGCCTTCCGTTCACATCACAACTTGTGGTAGCGAAGTTAGATTGACCTTCCCGGCGATTGATTCATTCAAGTACGGAGCGACCTGACACCCTCCGC
>JACCRA010000316.1 GCA_013813825.1 Pyrinomonadaceae bacterium
ACGGATACACGTCGCAGTCGTCCACGACTTCGAGCGCATCGGTCAGACCGAAAGCAGCGAGAACGTGACGCGCGAGCGGGGCGACTTCCGGAATCACGCGCGGCGGCGCGGCGGTGCGGCGCAAGGCTGGGCCGTTGCCATAGAGGCGCGCGTAGATGACGAAGCTCTCGCGGCTCTCGCCGAACGTGTAAGTCTGCGGCAGAAAGCCGATGGGCGCAAAGCCCGCTTTTTCAAACAAGCCCTGACTGAGCGGGTGGACGGTGCGCGCCTCGCCGAAGGCGAACTCGACGGTGTCGTCCGTCGCGTCCAAGAGTGCGTTGATGATGCGGCGGCCCAAGCCCCGACCCTTGCGTTGCGGGTGAACGACGAGGCGGCCCAACTCTCCGATCTGATCGTTCGCGTCGCCGTAGTCGAGCACACACGCGCCGGAGGCGATCACCTCGCCCGCTTCTTCCAGCACCAGCCAGATAATGTGGTCGCTGTAGATGCCGCGCTTCACCCAACGCTCGTCGTAGAACTCCGGGATGGCGTAGTCGTCGCCGTAGTTAAGTTTGAAAAGTTCGATGACGGCCGGAATGTCTTTCTCTTCGATGTGCCGCGCGGCCGGATCGGCGAACCGAAAATCGCTGGTCCCATACTCGTGCATTATCAGTTCCTCTCAATGCTCTAAATCAAGCTCATCAGGCGATTCAGTTGTAGGGGCTGTGGATAAGTCCGCAGCCCAGATCGGCGCTTCGCCGATCTCAACCGTCCCGTTATTCGCATATTGACGAATTATCACGCGGCTTGATCGCGCTGGCGCGCGATGGGCTGGGACAAGCCGCAGCCCCTACAAATGTTCTAATCTCGGCGCGGACAAACTATTACGGCGCTGTGATAACGTCAAGACGCTTTCGCAGGAACTCTCTGTCGGGCTACGATGCACTGACCAATCGGAGAAATCAGATGACACCCATCGTTATGTCTTGGAGCGGCGGCAAGGATGGCTGCATGGCGCTCGCCACCTTGCTGGCCGCAACAAACGAGTATCGGGTCGTCACGCTGTTGACGACGCTGATGGAAGGCCGCGAGCGAGTCCAGATTCAGAACATCCGGCGCGAGTTAATCGAGCGGCAAGCCGCATCTCTCGGCTTGCCGCTCCGCCTCGTCCACGTCCCGCAAGGCGCGAATAACATTGAGTACGAGACGCGGGTGGCAGAGGCGCTTGATGATCTTAAGACAGCGGGCGTGGAGACCGTGGCTTTCGGCGATCTCTTTCTGGAAGACATCCGCGCTTACCGCGAACAATTTTTGCGGCGTTGCGGCATGACAGCTTTGTTTCCGCTTTGGAAAAGGGATACCACAATTCTCGTGCATGATTTTATCGACCGTGGCTACAAGGCCATCGTCACCGCCGTGGAAGCCGTCGCGCTTGACCGCTCATTCGCCGGCCGGACGCTCGACCGCGACTTTCTCGGGGCACTGCCTGCGGGCGTCGATCTGTGTGGCGAGCGCGGCGAGTTTCACACGTTCGCCTACGGCGGGCCGCTCTTCAGGGAAGAGATTCGATTTCGCTTCGGGGAAGTGACCGCGGCGGATGGACATTTTTTTTGCGATCTGATTCCGGAACGGGAGCTCGCCACCACAACGCCGGCGGCCGGAGAAGACACGAATGGACAAGCACACAGAGGGTGACGGACATCAACTCGCCAACGAGCGCCGGCAACTCTTAACGCGACTGGAAGGTTGGCTGGAAACGCCGATGCTCGTGCTGGGTATCGTCTGGCTCGCGCTTTTCGTTGTCGAGATGACGCGGGGACTAACGCCGCTCCTCGAAACCGCCGGCCTCGTCATCTGGATCGTTTTCATCATCGACTTCGCGCTCAAGTTCATCCTCGCCCCGGACAAGACCGACTACCTGAAAAGTAACTGGCTGACGGCCGTCGCGCTGTTGGTTCCCGCACTGCGCGTGTTCCGCATCTTTCGTGTCCTGCGCGTGCTGCGCGCGGCCAGAGCGGCGCGGGGCTTAAGGCTGGTGCGGCTTGTCACGTCGCTCAACCGCGGGATGAAGGCGCTCGGTGGGGCGCTCGGACGGCGCGGGTTCGGTTACGTAATCGGCTTGAGCCTCATCGTCACGCTGGCGGGCGCGGCGGGGATGTACGCCTTCGAGAAGGACGCGCCCGACGGCTTCAAGTCCTACGGCGAGGCGCTGTGGTGGACCGCGATGCTGCTCACGTCGCTCGGCTCCGCTTACTGGCCGCAGACGGCGGAGGGTCGCGTGTTCTGTTTCCTGCTTGCGCTCTACGGCTTCGCCGTCTTCGGCTATGTCACGGCCACGCTCGCCACCTTCTTCGTCGAGCGCGACGCCGAGAGCAAGGAAACCGAGATCGCCGGAGCCAAATCAATCGACGAGTTAAAGACAGAGATCGCGGCGCTGCGCGGCGAGATCGGCTTATTATCTTCTCGCCTTCGAGAGTAAAATCGGTCCCGCCACCGCAGCCGCGAAACCCGGCGGGCACGGGCGGCAGATAACTAAGGAGACAACTACTGATGACTGATGATCCACGCTATCCCATTGGTCCCTTTCAATTCGCGTCCGCTGCCGCCGAACTCACTAACGAACAGCGGCAAGAGTTGATCGGAGAGATCGCCGACACACCCGCCCGCTTGCGCGAAGCAGTGCGCGGCCTCTCCGACGAACAGTTTGACACACCCTATCGCCCCGGCGGCTGGACCGTCCGGCAGGTCGTACATCACGTCCCCGATAGCCACCTCAACAGCTATGTCCGCTTCAAGCTTGCGCTGACCGAAGAGCACCCGGCGATCAAGCCATACGACGAAGCCCGGTGGGCCATGCTCGGCGACTCGCGCGAAACGCCCGTCGAAGTCTCGCTCGCGCTGCTCGAAGCTCTCCACAGCCGCTGGGTAACGCTGCTCCGCACGCTTGCGCCCGCTGACTTCGCACGCACCTTTCAACACCCCGAATGGGGCGCATTCTCGCTCGACCAGAATCTCGCGCTCTACGCATGGCACGGCCGCCACCACGTCGCGCACGTCACGGCGTTGCGCGAGCGCAGGGGCTGGTAACGCGGACGAGGGGAGCGCACAGCAATGAGTTTTGCGCTCGCGCAACGGCGCGAGCTTCGCGCGCCGCCGTCGCTCCTCGCCGCTGATCCCGCTCGTTGAACTTGCCGGAAGTGATTCCTGAAAGACAAAATAGTGGAAACAACCGCCGGTAGCGATTGACGAAGGAGTGGGCCTGTTGC
>JACCRA010000638.1 GCA_013813825.1 Pyrinomonadaceae bacterium
CGTATTCATCATTTCGCCTTTGTGAGTCTGCCTGTAGAGTTGCCTTTCGGGATGCGGGTGGACACACGCGCGGGCGTTGTGCCACAATCCCCGTCATTCCAAAACAGCAGACTAATTCAAGATGAGAGAGGAACTTTATGGCAGAGAATGAGACCGCGCTCGGCGCGACCACGGGAAGCGGGGGGGACGCCGGAGAGACGACAACATCCGCGGAAGCAGCGCCGCCGGCCGCCACGCCAGACCAAGAGCAGGCCGCCGCCGTGCCGGATCAAGAGCAGGCCGCCGCCGTGCCGCCCGAAGAGATCACTTATCACGCCGTCGAAAAAGATGGACAAGTGACAGCGATTTGGGAGATGCAGGGGCGCAAGCACCTTCGCACCATCGACCCGCGCTCGCGGCAGGGACAGGAAATCCTTCGCCTCTATACCGCCGAGCACATCACCGAAGCGCCCTAGCAGCAGCGACGAGTAACAAGTGACGAGTGACGAGCAAGAACTGGTTTTTAGCTCGTCACTCGTCACTTGTCACGATGTTTACGGGCGCGCCCCTCACGAACGCTTCCAAGTTGTCCACAAGGTTGTCGGCGAGAGCCTGCATTGCCTCGTCGCTCGCCCAAGCGTTGTGCGGCGTCACGATCAAATTGGGCAAATCGAGATCGAGTAGCGGGCTACCGCCGCCGTCAAGCCGTGGCGGCTCGCGCTCCAACACGTCGATGCCCGCGCCCGCGATAGTGCCGGACTGCACGGCTTCCGCCAGCGCCCGCTCGTCCACCACCCCACCGCGCGCCACGTTAATTAGGACGGCTTCCGGCTTCATCATTTTCAGTTCCGCCGCGCCGATCAGGTGGCGCGTCTCGTCTGTCAGCGGCGTGTGCAGCGTGACGACATCGCTCGCGCGCAGGACTTCCGCAAACGGCGTGCGTCCATCTCGTGCGGTGCGCGCATTGTGCCGCTCGCTGATGAGAACCTTCATGCCGAAAGCCCGCGCCAGTTTGGCGACTGCCTGCCCCAAAGCGCCATAGCCGATGACGCCAAGCGTCGCGCCGCGCAGATCGCGGATCGGGTGATCGAACAGGCAGAATTGCGTCGCGCGTTGCCACTCGCCGCCACGCACATCGGCGCGGTAGCGCAAGAGATTGCGGCGCAGCGCCAGCATCAGCATCAAGGTGTGCTCCGGCACGGCCCGGACGGCGTAGCCGCGCACGTTCGCGACCGCGACGCCGCGACGCCGACAACTCTCGATGTCGATCATGTTGTAGCCGGTGGCCGCGACCGCTATCAGCTTGAGCGCGGGCAGTTGCGCCAACTCTCCTTCACCGAGTGACGCTTTGTTCGTAATCGCAATGGTCGCATGGTGCAGCCGTTCGACGATCTGCTCCGGCGCGGTCCGCGCGTATTCGCGCCACTCGTGCGCGAATCGCGGACGCCGCACATCGGCTTTCAACGCGTCGCGGTCTAGAAAAACAATGTGTTCCATAAACATTCAATGATGAATGAAAGACACTTGCTCTCCATTTATCATTCATCATTTCGCATTCATCACTTCAAGAACTGTGTCGAGATAAATCCCCACAGGATGACGGCGAAGCCGCCGATCTCGCCGGCAATCAGTGCGTACATGAACCACGTCGTGGTGAAGTTGCGCTCACTGAACATGTTCTCGGTATCGTCGCGGAAGCCGTGCGCGGAGTAGCCGGCAATTGTCAGCGCGAAGAACGCGAGCGGGACGCCAGCCGCGACGAGTTGCACCATTGCGGAATAAGGGCTGTACTCCAACAGCTTCGCGATGACGAGCGCCGCGAAGCTGTAGAGGAACGCCGCGCGGTGCGCGATGTCAATATAGACGGGCGCGCGATGCGACGGACTGTCCATGATGCGCTGGTATTTAACGATGCCCAGCAGCATTCCCGTTAAGAGAAAGACACCGGAAGCGGCCAAGCTGATGTTGACGGCAAGATTCATGCGACCTCAAAGCAGCGTGGTGCACAGTTTGCACGGCGGCCGGATATAACATTCAAGAAAAGAGATAGACAGGATTGACAGGATGAATAAGATGAAACAGAGAACGTCGAGCGGGTTGCGGTGACTGCGCTCTGGTGCAGTCTACCCATCCTGTCCCAATGTTTTCCTTGAAATCTATAGTAACACCGATCAATCGTGATCGGCGTTTCGTTGACCGCCCGCGCAGGTGGAAACTCAAGGTCGCCGTTAGTTTGGTACAGGCAGCGGCTTCGAGCCGCGAGGCCGCCGCGGGCAGCTTTTCATTGCTCTGCGTCGAAGTTGGCATTAGCATTGCCGTCGTTCGCCACGCTCTGTTATCCAAACTCGCGCGCTGCTGCTGTCGTCGGATCACAGTTTCATGGAAGAATCCCGCCTCTCTTCAACAACGCTCCCTTCTGCTGAAGAAACTCCGCCGCCGGGAAGCCGCCGCTTTGGCCTCATCGCCAAGTGGGCCGTCGTGCTGGCCGCTGCTTTCGCCGTCGTGCTCATCCCGCCGCCGGAGGGTGTCGCGGCTTCGTCGTGGCGGCTGTTGGCGATCTTCGTCGGGACGATTGTGGGATCGATTGTACGGCCAGCGCCGGGCGGGGCGGTGGTGCTGCTGGGCGTGACGGCGGTGGCGCTCTTCGGCGCGCTGTCGCCCACCGAGGCGTTGCGCGGCTACGCCGATCCGATTGTCTGGCTGGTGCTGGCGGCGTTCTTCATCTCGCGTGGAATGATCAAGACAGGTTTAGGGCGGCGCATCGCGTTCCTCTTCGTGCGTGCCATCGGCCACCGCTCGTTGGGCTTGGGCTATGCACTGATCGGAACCGACATGGTGCTGGCCTCGGTGATCCCCTCGAACGGCGCGCGTTCGGGCGGCATTATTTTCCCCGTCGCGAAGTCCATCGCCGAGGCCTACGACTCGCGGCCGGGGCCGACGGCTACACGACTCGGCGCGTTCCTGATGCCGCTCTTGTATCAGGCGGATGTGATCATCTGCGCGATGTTTCTGACGGGCCAGGCGTCGAACGTCCTGATCGCGAAGTTCGCGCAGCAGGTGACGGGAATCGAGTTGACTTACGGCCGCTGGCTGCTCGGCGCGATTGTGCCGGGGCTGGTCTCCTTGCTCGTCGTGCCGCCGCTCCTCTACCACTTGAACCCGCCGGAGATCAAGCACACGCCGGCCGCCGCCGAGATGGCGCGCGAGGAACTGCGCCGGATGGGACCAATGCGACTGCCGGAGTTGCTGATGCTCTTGGTCTTCGGCGTCGTCGCCGCGTTGTGGATGACGACCGCGTTCCACGGCATCAACTACGCGGTGGTCGCCCTCGTCGGCATCTGTGTGCTGCTCTTAAGTGGCGTTCTGGAATGGGAAGACGTGCTGGCCGAGCGCGGCGCATGGGACGTGTTTATCTGGTACGGCGGCTTGGTGCGGATGGCCGAAGCGTTAGGCGAGACGGGACTCACAAAGCGCTTCGCCGAAGCGGCGGCTGGCTTCACCGCCGGCTGGCAATGGTGGGCGGCGCTCGGCCTGCTGCTGCTCATTTATTTCTACGCCCACTACGCCTTTGCCAGCATTACCGCGCACGCCACCGCGATGTACACGCCCTTCCTTGTCGTCATCCTCGCCGCTGGCGCGCCCGCCCACCTCGCCGTGCTTTCGCTCGCCTACCTCTCGAACCTCGATGCCTCGCTCACCCACTACGGCACGACGCCCGCGCCCATCTGGTTCGGCGCGAACTACGTCACTCAACGCACATGGTGGCGGCTCGGCCTCATCGTCTCCGTGCCGAACATCCTCATCTGGATCACAATCGGCTTCGCGTGGTGGAAGTTACTCGGCTGGTGGTAGGGACAACTGTTTTTATCAATCAATGCTCGCCGGACGTTTGCGACTTCGCTACTTTCATCAGCAACCGCAAGGCTTCGTTCACGGCTTGGGCATCGGGGAAAGCCGCCGCAACATCTGGGTCAAGCAGCACCAAGTTAGTGCCGGCTCGATACCGTTCGACATACTTGCCGCGGACTCTGCCCTTCAGTTGAGAGAGGTCATACTCAGGACGCATTTCATCTTCCGGTTCTTCATCAATTCTCTTCATACAACTCTCTTTCTCCTCGCGTCGGTTCGCGTGCGCTGATGATGCGGACAAGTTCCCCGTCATCCAGATGGGCTACGATCAACATTCTACCTTCCTGTGACATGCCGATAATCAGGAAGCGGCGCTCTGCTACGGAATGGTCAGGATCGTCAAACGTGTCGGACAGCGGATCGCCGAACACGGTCGCCGCCTCCAAGAACGAGACGCCATGCTTGGCAAGGTTACGAGCCGCCTTCTCTTCATCCCACTCGAAGCGCATGGGAGAAATGTATCGGCTTCCCTTCTCGGTGACAAGACGCTTCGGGCATCAGGCATTACATCACGAGCGCAGTTGAATGTTGTAAGTCTTGATCTTGGAATTAAGCGTGGTCGCGTTCATGCCGAGCAGACGCGCGGCGCGGGATTGGTGGCCGCCGGTTTGGTCGAGGGCGCGGCGGATGAGATCGATCTCGAAGCGGCGGACTTCGTCGTAGAAGTCGAGGCCGCGTGCAATATCAATGGCCGCCGCGCTCTGGCTCTGCGCCGCGCCGAGCGAGCGGGGCGGGTCGGCGATCTCAGTGGGCAGGCAACTGACGCTCAGCTCACTGCCGGGCGCGATCACGACCGCGCGCTCAACGACGTTCTCCAATTCGCGGACGTTGCCCGGCCACGTATAGGCTTCCAACATCGCCAACACTTCGGGCGCGAATTGATCAGAGACCTCGCGGCGGTTCTCTTCGTTGTATTTGCGAATAAAATG
>JACCRA010000646.1 GCA_013813825.1 Pyrinomonadaceae bacterium
CGGCAACGTGGTTGCTGCTCTACGGCGCGGGTGTAATGACGGGCGGAGCTTTCTCCGTTCGTATCGTCCCCGTCATGGGCGTGTGCTTCATGGCCGCCGGCACGCTGGCTTTGTTCAGTCCGGCGGCATGGTCCAATTGGCTGCTGGCCGCCTGTTTCGGCGGACTGCACATCCTGTTCGGCATTTTGATCGCGAGGAGACACGGTGGCTAAACAGAGCGCACTAAAGCAGAGCGCGCCGCGCAAAGGGAGGGTGGCGGCGACCGACAACCTGCGTGCGGTCGGCGACCGCGCGGCAGCTAACAACGAAAGCGTCCACCCGGCCGAGGTGGATCGATTGATCCACGAGCGCCTGCGGCTCGCCATTGTGAGCGCGCTCGCCGTCAACGAGTCGTTGACCTTCAATGATCTCAAGGCGTTGCTGAAGACGACGGACGGCAACCTGAGCGTCCATGCGCGCAAACTTGAAGATGCCGCGTACATCTCCTGCGAAAAGTATTTCGACGGCCGCACGCCCAAAACCGAATATCGCTTGACGACCGCCGGTCGGGGCGCGCTCGAACGCTATCTCAATCACATGGAGGCACTGATCCGCGCGACGCGCGAGCGATGAGCGCGAAATTTTTTGCCTGTTGACTTTATGAAACAAACTTCTTTACAAACTCATCGAAAGCGGGATGCCACGTTGCCATCATGGACGGGAACAGATGTTGAGTGACGGCATGCAGATCGGTGCGAGCGGCGTTTCGGCCGCGTGTTAATCGCCGCGCTGGCTCAGGCGTGGTGAGAAAGCAAGGGTTGAGTGGATGTCTGGTAACAACGAACCATTTGATGTTGTGGTGATCGGCGCGGGGCTGGGCGGACTGCATTGCGCGCAACTGCTGGGCGAGCGGGGCGCGCGCGTGCTGCTTGTGGATCGCAAGCGCGCGCTTGATGAGGCGGTGCATACGACGGGCATTTTCGTGCGGCGAACGCTCGAAGATTTCGCCTTGCCGGAAGATTGTCTCGGCCCGCCGGTGCGGCATGTCACGCTTTACTCGCCCGCGCGCCGCGCGCTGTCGCTCGAAAGCCCGTTCGACGAGTTTCGCGTCGGGCGTATGCACAAGCTCTATTTGCGCCGCCTCGCAGAGTGCCGACGCGCCGGCGTGGTCTGGTCCCCCAGCACCCGCTATGCCGGAAGCGTGGAGGCGGCGCAATCATCTTCCCTCGTCAGATTAGAGTCGGACGGGCGCGGGCGTGAGGTGCGGGCGCGTTTCGTGGTGGGGGCCGACGGCGCGCGCTCGCGCGTGGGGCGCGATCTCGGACTGGACGAAAATCACGAATGGATCGTCGGCGTGGAGGAAGTGCTCTCAGGCGTGCCGCTCGCGGGGCCGCCGCGCTTCCACTGCTTTCTCGATCCGCGGCTCGCGCCCGGTTACCTTGCGTGGCTCGTCCACGACGGCGAAGAGGTTCACCTCGGCGTCGGCGGCTATGCGGCGCGCTTTAATCCTGTGTCGGCGCTCGGTGAGTTTCGCGAAGTCGCGGCGCGGGTGGTTGACTTGCGCGGGGCGACGGTGACGGAGCGGCGCGGCGGGCAAATACCGGTCGGCGGCGTACTGCGGCGCATCGCGAATCGGCGCGGCCTGCTGGTGGGCGACGCGGCGGGCGCAGTCTCGCCGCTGACGGCGGGCGGGTTGGATCCCTGCCTGCGTTTGTCAGGCTTGGCGGCGCGCGTCATCACTGATTACCTCGCGACCGGTGATCCGGTTGCGCTCGCGCCTTACTCCGGCGACGCCTTCCGCGCTCGCTTCGTCTCGCGTCTCTGGATGCGCCGCGCGCTCAAGACGCTGACCCATCCGCGACTGCTCGAACTGTCATGCGCCACGATGCGACTGCCCGTTTTCAAACAACTGGCGTGGCACGTCTTCTTCGGGCGCGGCTCGTTCCCGGAGGTGGAATCAGCGGCGATACAGCCTGTAACCGCAAGGGAGTCGGCGGCATTCTGAAACTTCAATTGGTCTAGCCGGGCTAGCACTGTCGCGAACGGCGCACGACAACTCAAAGAAAAACTTCGCTCAACAAACCCTGACGCTCCCACCAACAATCTCTTCCACCACTGAAGTCCCCGCCGAACAGTCGCCGCTGGTCCACTGCCATGATTCGTGGAGTCGCAATCTGCCGTCCGGCAATTGCTCGGGCGTTGTGCGGCAGCGACCGGTCATCAACTCGCCCCGAAGGTTGACGTGCTGGTAACGCATGTCGAGCGTGCCGTCGTCGGCCGCTTTGGCGACGAGCGTACCGAAGACTATTTCGCCGCCTTCATAAGTCGCCCAGACGACGCGGCCACGCTGCCGGTAATGAAAGACGGTCGCAGTGCCAGCTTCCCCATTCTCCGCATTGCACAGCGGGGCGAAAAAGCGTTCATGGTAATTGATCGCGGACATTGGCGCTATTTCACCATACCGGAGCGAAGATGCAAAGAAAGTGCCTCCGACATGCTTGAGGCCGGAGTGAGTCTGAACCTTTCGGCGTAAGACAAAACGAACAACTCTCGGCTATCATCGGGCGGCAATTATAGCCCGGGGCATCTTTTGAGTTGACGGAGAGCGCAATGATGTCTAAACACCGCAATTTGCTTGTTTACGTTTTGACGACCG
Source organism: Pyrinomonadaceae bacterium (assembly GCA_013813825.1). Classification (GTDB taxonomy): domain Bacteria; phylum Acidobacteriota; class Blastocatellia; order Pyrinomonadales; family Pyrinomonadaceae; genus JACCRA01. The sequence continues at coordinate 2,636 of JACCRA010000646.1, forward strand.
CACTCGCGATGCAATTGGCGTGTGGTGGCGGCGGGTTGCCGAGCCTGCGCGGCGGCGGTGGCAACGGCGAGGGGACGACAACGACGGGCGGCGCGCGACCGGCACCGCACTTCAAACCCGGCTTCAACATCTTCAGCCCTGAGCAAGACATCCAGATGGGTCGCCAGTCGGCGCAGCAGATCGCGCAGCAGGTGCCGCTGTTGCAGGACGAGCAGATCGTCAACTACGTGCGCGGCCTCGGAAACAAACTGGCCGATAAGGCTCCGGGCTTCGACTTCACTTATCAGTTCAACGTCATCGCCACCAAAGACATCAACGCTTTCGCTTTGCCGGGCGGCTACATTTTCGTCAACGCCGGAGCTATCGCGGCGGCTAAGAACGAGGGCGAGTTGGCCGGCGTGATCGCGCACGAGATCACGCACGTCGCCTTGCGTCATGGGACCAATCAGGCGTCAAAGGCGTACATCGCGCAAAAAGGTTTGGGCATCATCGAGGCCATCACTGGCGGGCGCGAGACCGATCTCGGACAGGCGGTCGGCGCTATCGGTGGCTTGGGCGCGAACGCGTTGTTCCTGAAGTTCGGGCGGACGGCGGAGCAGCAGGCCGATCTCGAAGGCGCGCGCATACTAGCTGCCGCCGGCTACGATCCGCGCGACATGGCTAACTTTTTCAAGACGCTCGAACAGCAGGGCGGTGGGCAGCGCGTGCCGGAGTTTTTGAGCGATCATCCTGATCCGGGCAATCGCATCGCGGCGATCAACGAGGCGCTGCCGGGCTTGGGAGCGAGCCGCAACCCCGTCCGGGATTCCGAACAATTCAAGCAGGTCAGGGCGCGACTGACGGGCGGCGGCACGGGCCGCGCGCTCACTTCATCCGACAAGCCTGCGCGGACGGGGCCACGCGATCCGAACGACATTGAATCTTCAGCGCGCCCCGCGCCGCCAATTGCTGAAGTCCGTCAGTATCAATCGCGTGACGGCTCGTTCGCCTTCGAGTTCCCGGCCAACTGGGATGGCCTCGTTGCCGACGAGACCAACATGATCTTCGCGCCCAAAGGCGCTTACGGCGAATATCAACAGTCGCTCATGGTAACGCACGGCATCTTCATCGGCGCGGTCGCGCCCGGCGGCAACGATCTCGCGGCGGCGACCGAGGCCTTCGTGCGGCAGCAGCTTGAGAGCAACCCGGATTTCCGCGTCGCGCGTCGCCCCGCGGCGATCAATTTCAACGGCCAGCAGGGCTACGTCACCATTGTCGCCGGCCCCTCGCCGGTGACGGGTGCTGTCGAAATTGATGCTATCTACACGACGGCTACAGCGGACGGGCGACTGTTCTACCTGATCGCAATGGCCCCCGAAGACGAGTACCCGGCGTATCAACCAAGCTTCGAGCGGATCATCAACAGCATCCGACTGGCGCGTTGAAAGGCAAGCGGTTAAATTATTTGGCTTCGAGGTCAGTTGCGGCGGCGATGACTCGCCGCCGTCCTCATCATCGGCGTCAAGCAGTTCTCCCCGGACAATCCGCTGATGCCCCTCCTTTTCGTCAAGTCTGTGAAAGTGAAAAAGCCTCCGTATCCCTTCACGGAGGCTTTTTCACTTTGAGCAGTGCTGACGAGGATCAAACCCTTGTTGTAGCCCTGAGAGGGCGACCCTTAAATTACCCTGCTCGTTTAGTCGTTCTTATTCTATGGCAGTTTGCACAAACAACTTCACATTAATGAATGAAATAGGGTGTACGGGGATCGAACCCGTAGCCTCCGCCTTGAGAGGGCGGCGTGGTAACCAATTCCACCAACACCCCATATTTTGACCGCTAGACGAATGGGACTACTGACTACACCATAGCGCCTTAAAACGCAGGCGATTATAAGTGCGCGCGTCTAGCGTTGGCAAGAGTCGGGAGAAAAGGAAAAAGGCCGGGAACCGGGCGTGAATCGGACAAGAGAGAAATATCAAGGGGGCGAGACTATTTGAAGGGGCGCATCGGGCAAATGTTATAATCGTTCTGTCTGGATGCGCGTGACGCTCATTCGGTGGCTGACTCAATGCGCTGTCCCGAAAATCTCCCCGCGATCTGATACTCAAAGTTATCCTGACGAAATGATGCAGAATTTGATCCTCGAAAAAAGCGATGGCGCGCCGTCTGCCGTTGAGGCGAGCAATACCGATTTTGCTTTGGGCGTCGGCGATTTTAGTTACGGCGATCTCTATCGACCGGAGCGACTGCGCGCTCTGGCCGAGACTTTTTATGCGGAACTCGAAAGCGCGGACGCGCCGCTTCACCGCGAGTTGGCCCAACACCTTGCCGCACGCGGGCGAAATCTGGCGGGGACGAAGCAGGAGTCGGAGTTGCTGATAGCCGCCGCGCCGCATCTCTCGCGCTTCGTCGCGCGTTTGTTTCGCGTGGAGATGGAGCGCGCCGCGCAGATCGCGGCGGTGTGCGGGCAGGACGCCGTTTTTCAATTGAAGGTGTTCGTCGCGCGTCGCGCACTCAAAAAGTTTCCCGTAGCACAAGCCCTGACAATCAACGCGGAGCAGGCGCGCGCCGCGCTCATGCTGCTGCGCCGTGCTGCCTTTGCCGACACGCTCGCCGATGACGACGAACTGGGCATCTCGCGCCTGACCGTGCGGTTGCTGGCGTGGGAGCAGCACCTTGTGAAAGGCATGGCGGCGACATCGGATCAGACTGTCGCGGCACAAGACGCGGAGTTGTCACACGACGTTAAAGCCGCGCTAATCCGCGTCAACAAGTCGGAGGCTGGGGCGGCGTTGGCGGAATTTGCGGATAAGAGTGTGGCTGATGCAGACCTCGCGTTTGTGCGGGCGGCGTTGCGTGTGCTGGAAGCGTGGGCGGCGGCGCACGCCGTGCAGCCGGGGGCCAAACGCCACGTGCGTGGTTGGGTCTCGTTTCGACTGCCGCACCCGCTCGACTACGAGCGCCTCGTGCAGATCGAGCGGCCACGCGCGGAATTGCCCGAATTGCTGCACGGACTCGATCAAAACTTGCGCCGCCGCGACGGCTTCGCCCTCACCGATCCGCGCGCGACGAAACGCGAAGTATTGGACGAAGTTGATTATTGCCTCTACTGCCACGAGCGCGATAAGGACTCGTGCTCGAAGGGTCTGCGCGAGCGCGACGGGACGGTGAAGCGCAACCCGCTCGGCATCACGCTCGAAGGCTGCCCGCTCGACGAGAAAATTTCTGAGATGCACGTCCTCAAGAAAGCGGGCGACTCGATTGCTGCCCTCGCGCTGGTGATCATCGACAACCCGATGTGTCCCGGCACCGGCCACCGCATCTGTAACGACTGCATGAAGTCGTGCATCTTCCAAAAACAAGAGCCGGTCAACATCCCGCAAGCCGAAACCGGCGTGCTAACCGACGTATTGGAATTGCCCTCCGGCTTCGAGATTTACTCGCTTTTGACGCGCTGGAATCCGCTCAACGCGAAGCGTCCTTACGCCCTACCTTACAACGGCAAGAACGTGTTGGTAGTCGGGCTTGGCCCCGCCGGGTACACGCTCGCGCATTACCTGCTCAACGAAGGCTTCGGCGTCGTCGGCATTGACGGGTTGAAGATCGAACGGCTCGACAAATCACTAACAGGCGACGGCGGGCGACTCGTGCCGCGCGCCGTCAGAGATGT
>JACCRA010000659.1 GCA_013813825.1 Pyrinomonadaceae bacterium
TGTTCGCGTTGTGGTGAAAAAGATAACCGGCCATCGCGTCAACCACGCGGCGCGGGACCTGCGTGCCGCCGGGGCCGTCGAAGTAAGCGACCTGATGGCCGGCGTGTCGCCGGTCGAGGGCGGGAAACTGCGTTCTGATGTCGGCGGGTGTTGTCACACCGGTCGTTGCGTGTTGAGTTGATTCAATCATCTGTGTAGCGCGGGAGGCGAAAGCTATATCATAAAAGTTTCCCGCGCGGTAAGCTCTCAGATCAAATAATGCGGTCGGGATTATACTCCCGCTAGACCTGAATTGATGAAACTGAATTGCGCGGCCCCAGTCATCAGGCGATGCCTCTCATCCGCACGGACATGGATGCTGGTCGTCCCGACGCCACGCCAAAGAACGCGCGCAGGGTTTCAAGCTGCCAACCGATTTTCGACTGCCATTCTCAGCCGTAAAATTCATAATCCCAACGAATGTGGCTGATAGGCGTAATCCCCTGCCGCCAGAAGTTTTCAGTTCTGCGTTCCGCCCTCTTTCTTGCGCTTTAACCGCTCGGCGATTTTCCGGCTGTGCTTGTCTACCTTGACCGCGATGCGCTGCACATAGACGCGCGTCGTCGCTAGATTTTCGAGGTCTAGAGCTTCTTGCGTCTCGTTAAAACTGCCGTTTGCTCCTGAACTAAAACTTAACTCGTCATGCCTTCTCACGCAATAGGTTTATTCTCCGCATCGAATATCTCCTAAAGTTTTAGTTGACAAAAATATCAACCGTGCGTAACCTCCTAATACTTTAGGAGGCAAAACGGCGTGGCGCGTAAAAAGACAGAGCAACTAACTCCTCTGGAATTGGAGATCATGAAAGTCCTGTGGGAGACAGGCCCGGCCAACGTGCAGACTGTGCAGGGGCATCTGGAGCGCGAGTTGGCTTATACGACCGTGCAGACAATGCTCAATGTGCTCCATCGCAAGAATAAGGTGACGCGCGTATTGAAGGAGAAGGCCTATTTTTACCGTCCGGCTGTGAGCCGCCAGCAGGTGTTGAGGCAAACGGTCGGCGACATCGTTGATCGCCTGTTCGGGGGTTCGGCAGAAAGTTTGGTGATGAATCTTCTGGAGACGCGCCGCCTCACGCCCGAAACGCTCTCCCGTCTGAATGCACTGGTTGATCAGGAGGCCACGGATGGACAGGACAAATGAGATCGCGTTGACCTTCTTGCTCAATGCTGTCTGGCAGATCATTGTGGTGACGCTCGCGGCATCCATCTGTGCGCGTCTTTTGCGCGACGCGCCCGCGCGCTATCGCCACGCGCTGTGGGTCGTGGCTTTGATGTTGAGCATCGCCTTGCCCTTATGGAGTCTCTACAGCTTGAGTGGGGATTCGACGGAGACCTTTTCGCCTTCGTCCACCCTGACAACTCCGCAAGAGAACAGCGCGCCTGCCGCCGCTCGCAACTCGACGGGACAATTCTCCGGTCCAGTCGTTGTGCGTGAAAGCCTCTTCCCTTTGAAAACTATTCTTCAACCGCGCAGGCAGACGCTACCTAACCTGCCGTCCATCACGCTCATCCTCGTTATCGCGTATGCAATATTTTTACTCTACCGCTTGAACACCTTGTGGCGCGCTTGGAGACAGACGCAAGTCATTCGCCGCTCGGTTCATACGCGCGCTATTCCCGACGAGATGCAGAGGGTAGCCGAGCGATGCGGCGTGTTATTCAATTTGAAGAACGTGCAGATCAAATGTTCTTCAAAGGTAAATGCGCCGGTTACAATCGGCTGGCACAAGCCGATCATCATTCTGCCAGAGAGTTTCTACGCAACTTTGCCGGCGGAGACTCTGGCGTCAGTGATAGGTCACGAGATGGCGCACATCGCGCGGCGCGACTTCGCGCTCAATCTCGTCTACGAATTCTTGCGCCTGCCGATTTCGTTTCACCCGCTCGCCAATTTAGCGACGCGACAGATCAATCGAACCAGAGAACTTGCCTGTGACGAACTCGTCGCCGGGCGCGTGTTGGCGGCGGATGCCTACGCGCGTTCGCTCGTGCTCGTAGCAAGTTCTCTCACTACTCCCGCCAAACACGCTTACAGTTTAGGCGTGTTCGACGCAGACATTTTGGAGGAACGTATTATGAGACTCATCGAAAAAAGAGGACGCCTGAGCGTGCGCGCCACAAGATTTTTGCTGGCCGCGAGCTTTTCGCTTTTGCTCACCACAACTCTGGCCGCTTCCGTGTTCTCGCTAGGCTTGCGGGCCGCCGAGCATGAAAGCGGCCTGACGCCGGAGCAAACGTCGAAGGAGCAAGTTGACGCCCCGGAAAAGATCAGAGCCTTAATCTCCGCCGATGCAGTCGAGCGCGCATCAGCAGCATGTGCGCTGGGACGGCGGCGCGCGGTGGAAGCGATCCCGTCTCTGATTCAAATGCTTGGCGATGACACGGCCATCGAGCCGGTGAAGTGTTGGGCTGAGAACAGAACATGGAGTCAGGCGTTAGACACATTCAAGCAAGCGTCTCCCGGCGAAGAGGCCGCGATTGCGCTGGCAGCGATGGGGCAACCTGCCATCGAGCCGTTGGTCGCCGTACTCGGCCACGCGAATGCCAGCGTGAGACGCAACGCAGCGTGGGCGATTGGCGAAGTTAGCGGCGGGCGGATCGCAAAACGCGAAGCCGCCGTCGAGCCACTGCGTTCGGCTTTGAGCGACAGCGACGAGTGGGTGCGGATGGCGGCGGCGCGCGCCCTCGGAGAAATCCAAGACGAGCGCGGGGTTGAGAGTTTGCTGACCGCCCTCTCGGACGGGAGCGGCAGTGTGAGAGAACTCGCGGCGTGGGCTCTGGGCGAGATGAAAGAGAGTCGCGCGGTGCAAAGTTTGGGCGCGATGCTTTTGGAAGACGAGCATGCCGAGGCGCGCCAGATGGCCGCGTGGGCTCTGGGCGAGATTCAAGACCCGAAGGCCA
>JACCRA010000689.1 GCA_013813825.1 Pyrinomonadaceae bacterium
GCACCCTAAGTCACCGCGCCGCCATCGATAATCACCACTTCGCCGTTCATGAAGCTGTTGCGTTCACTGACCATGAAGGCGGCATACTCCGCCAGCTCTTCGGGGCGTCCCATGCGCCCGCGCGAAACCCAGAAGTCGTGCATCTGGATCAGACGTTCAGGCAGCGTGTGAGCGAGATCGGTGTCGAAGATGCCGGCGGCGATGGCGTTGACGGTAATGCCGAAAGTCGCGGCCTCGCGAGAAAGGCACTTGGTGAAGCCGACCACGGCGGCCTTCGACGTGGCGTAGTGAACAGCGGTCGGAAGCGCGCGAATAGCGCCGATGGAAGTAATGTTGAGAATCGCGCCCCCGCGCTGGCGGATCATCTGTTTGTAGATTGGCTTGGTGACGGCGAAGAGACTGTTGACGTTAGTATTGATGACTTCGTCCCACGCGCGGTCTGTCGTCGTGGCGAAATTGTCACCGCGGTTGATGGCCGCGTTGTTGACGAGAATATCGATGCCGCCCCACTCTTCAACCAACTCGCGGGTCATCTTTTTAAGTCCGACGCGGTCAATGACGGAGAGCTTATAAGAGTGCGCGCGACGCTCATGCGCCCGGATTTTTTGCGCGGTGAGTTCGGCGAGATCGTCGCGCGTGTGGTAGTTGAAAGCGACATCGGCTCCCTCGCGCGCGAATACTTCACAGAGCGCCGCGCCGATGCCGCGCGAACCGCCAGTGATAAAAGCCCGCTTCCCTTCCAGCAGAAGACTCAAGTGAGTTTATCTCCAAAAAAGCCCGCTTCCACAGGGACGGAGCGGGCGGCGATAGCAGAACGTGGTTTGAGATTAAAGCCTGAACCGGCGGCGCGCGTCAATGCGGCGCTTCAAGCGATGCGCGCGTCGTAAGTTACGGGATCGACCTTCGCCATCGGCATCGGCGGCGGTAGCAGCGCCGCGATCTCATCGACGATCCGCTTCGTGGATTGCGGTACGCCCAAGCCCGCAGTGGCTGCACGCAACGAAGCATAATAGCGCGTGTCTTCCACCATCCGGCGTACAGTCGGCACAATGTCTTTCGCGTGTTTCAAAAGCACGCCCGCGCCCCGCTTCGCGATCAACGCGCCCGCGCCGGACTCCTGCGGCATCGGCGGCGTGATCACGTCGGCGATGATCGGGACCCTGCACGCCAACGCCTCGAACGTCGTTAGCCCGCCGAGTTTCGAGACCATCACGTTGGCGGCCTGCATCAACTGCTCGACCTGCTCCGAATAACCGATTACCTTAACGGGAAACTTCGCGCGCCGCGCCAAAGACTCGGCCTCAATTCGCAACGCTTCATTTTTCCCCGCGAGAAAGATCGCCTGCACATCCAGATCGCCGCGCACCAGCTCGCGGAAAATTTCCGGGATATTACCGCCGCCAGCCCATCCCGCGTTGACGAAGACAGTGAACTTTTCCGCGTCCAAACCGAGAGCCTCGCGCGCCGCCTGCGCCACGCGCTCGTCCGGCATCTCGAACTTTGGATGCACCGGCATCCCCGACACTTTAATCCGTTCGGGAGCGACGCCGTAATCGATCAACTGCTGCCGCGCTTCCTCGGTCGCCACTAAGTAGAGCCGCACGTCGTCGCACGCCCAGCCGCGCCAGAAGCCGTAGCACGGATCAGTAACCACTGTCACCAGCGGAATCGTTTCGGCCAAGTTTAATTCCTTCAGCACGCGCGCGAAAATATGTTGCGTCAGCGGATGGACGCTGACGACGACATGCGGACACCAGCGGTCAAATAATTCTCGCACGAAGCCGAGGCAGCGCCGATGAAAGAATTCGCGTGTCTCCGGTCGGAAACGGTTAATCAACCAGTACAGGTACTTCATCCAGTGCTGCTTATTCCGCAGCACCCAGTTATAAAGTCCGACCAGTTTCTCCGTCGCCGAGTGCGACTCTTCAACCGCGCGCACCACGCGCACCGCGTATGAATCACTCTCCCAAAACTTCTGTACCCCGGCGACAATCGCCGCCGCCGCCGAGCGATGCCCGCCGCCCGTGTCGGAAGAGATGATCAGAATCTTGGGAACATTGGAGCGAAACATGGATCAGTTCTCAGTTCTCAGTTCTCAGTTCTCAGTCACAGCTTTTGTTTTGCTGGAAACTGAGAACCGAAAACTAAGGACTCACTACGCTTTGACCGTCAATCCTTCCGCTTCAGCCTCTTCGCGTTCGTGTGCTTTGCGCGCTTTCTTCATTTCGCGCTCGAGCCGCTTGATCTGGATCAGGTGGCCGGGGTTGAAGGGGAGCGAAGGGTAGTAGCTGTTTGACTCGTGCGTGCAGAAGCAGCCGTCTTCGGCTTTTTGGCGGCGCGCCTGCATCGCGGGCGAGAGCCAGAGCTTTTGAAAGTTCCAATCGTAATCGCGCAGATTGCCGACGGGAGCGAGGTTCTCGCAGGACGAGACGGTGCCTTCGTCGTAGATGACGCCGCCCGCCGTGCCGGCGTAGCAGGTCATTTGCGCGCGCTGCTCCTCTTGCGCTTTGGCGATCAGGCCATGCATGTAAATGTCGATGGCGGCCTTGAAAAAGCCGGCGTCGCCGCCGTAGTTGTTCTTGATGGCGGCATGGCGTGAGTCGTCGTCGATCATCCGCGCGAGTTGGGCGTAGCGCGAGTGGTCGATCTCCAACTCCTTCGGATCGGCCGAGGGCGGACGAATGTAGTTGAAGTTGACTTTGTCAGGCTTCAAGTCGTATTTGAGAAAGTCGTACCACTCGAAGATCGTGTCCTGATTCGTGTTCATGAAGCAGGTGCAGGTCTGAATGTCGAGCCGCCCGTACTCGCGCTTGATCTGTTGAAGCTGTCTGGCCGTGTCGATAGCGATGTCCCACGAGCCGGGCTTCTGGCGAATCTTTTCGTGCTGCTCTGGCAGGCCGTCAATCCCGAGAGCGACCGCGACGTTTAAGTTCGGGCACTCTTCGAGAATGCGCGTCACGTCGGGGATAATGCGCTTCTGAATCTGCCCGTTCGACATCAGATAGACGGATTCGAGCCGGTTGTTTTCATAGAAGGCGCGCACGATCTCCGGCAAGTCTTTGCGTGTGAATGGCTCGCCGCCAGCAAGGATCAGCACGCCGAGGTTGCCGCCAAGCGTTTCGGAGACGCGCACGATCTCCTCAGTCTTCATTTGCAATTTCTTGCGCGGGCGGTCGTCGAGTTCTTCCGTGAAGAAACAATGAGTACAGCGCATATCGCAGACCGATGTGACGAGGATGTTCAAAAGCACCGGTGCGAACGGTTGGCCCATCGCCAACTTCGCGTAACGCTTCAATAATTCTTTAGTTGTGTAATCCATCGAATTTTTATTCCACACGCGCTCAACAATTCGCGCGCCATAGGCTTCGCCCAAGAAATAAGGCCACCGAAATTTAACTGCCACCGCACGAGAAAGCAAATCCTGACCAACTCGCGCGCAACCCGGCTTAGATGCGATTGGGGTTGTTGGTGGTTGATAAGAATTTTGACAACGGAGAAAAGAGCGAGGGCGGTTGAATGAAAGTTGGCGTTACGCGGTTTGCGCGTTCCTCGCGATCATCATCTTTTTGCTGGCCGTCAGTTCCTTACCTGCCACCTTGTATCACTCAGCCGTCACTCAGCCTTGCCTTTGAGGCCGAGCGAGCGCATCCGGCGGTAGAGGTGGCTGCGGTCCACGCCGAGCAGTTCGGCGGCGCGTGTGACGTTGCCTTCGGCTTCGGCGAGTTTGCGCTTGATAAACTCGCGTTGGTGCGCCTCGTTCGCTTCCTTGAAAGACGAGAAGCGAGAAGCGATGGCGGCGGGCAGCGGCTCTTCGCTGCCGAGCGGCAGGTCATGAGCGCTGACCTTTTGTTTCGCGTGCATGATGACGACACGCTCCACCGTGTTCCGCAATTCGCGGACGTTGCCCGGCCAAGCGTATCCCTCCAACGCCGCCAACGCTTCCGGCTCGAACCGCTTCGCCTTCTTGCCGTAAGCCTGCGAGAATTTTTGGTTAAAATGCTCGACGAGCAACGGCACGTCCTCCGCGCGGTCGCGCAGTGGGGGCACTTCAAAGGGAATGACGTTCAAGCGGTAAAACAGATCGGCGCGGAAACTGCCGCGCTCGATCTCGACTTCAAGCCGCTTGTTGGTCGCCGCCAACACGCGCACATCCACCGTGACGGAAGCGGCGCTGCCGACCGGCGCGAACCGCTGCTCTTCGAGCACTCGCAAAACTTTCGCCTGCACGCGCTGGCTCATGTCGCCGACTTCATCGAGAAACAGCGT
>JACCRA010000693.1 GCA_013813825.1 Pyrinomonadaceae bacterium
CCATCTCCTGCACCTGATGTTTCTCGGCGGCCCCGTACCCGACCACCGTTTGCTTAACGAGGCGCGGCGCGTATTCGGCGATCTCCACGCCCGCGCGCTCCGCCGCCAGCAACGCCACGCCGCGCACCTGCCCCAGCTTCAGCGCCGTCTTCACATTGACGGCATAAAAAGCATCTTCGATGGCGCACGCGTCCGGCGCGTAACGCTTCAACAAGACTTCCAGCCCGTCACTAATCTTCAACAACCGCGCCGCGAAACGCTCGTTCGACGCAGCCTTCACCGTCCCGTAATTGACCAGATGGTAACGACGCGCATCGCCCTCTACGACGCCCCAACCGGTCGTCTCGCTTCCGGGATCGATGCCTAATACTCGCATAGCAGTCAGAGGTCAGAGGTTAGGGAAGGCCGGTTTGAGCTAATCTCTGACCTCTGGCCTCCGACATCGATGTTATTCCATCTCTGCCTCGTCGATGTCGAAGTTGGCGGAGACTTTTTGCACGTCGTCGTGGTCTTCGAGGACTTCCATCAGCTTGAGCATCTGCTTGGCGTCCACGCCTTCGAGCTTGACGTAATTTTGCGGAACCATTTCGACTTCGGCGACTTGCGGTTCGACGCCCGCTTTCTTGACTGCTTCAAGCACCTCGTCAAAGTTTTCCGGCGCGGTGATGATCTCGAAGTTGTCTTCGTCGTCGCGCAAATCTTCGGCGCCTGCGTCGAGCACGAGTTCGAGCAATTCGTCTTCCGGCTTCGCCGTCTTTTCGACGACGATGTAGCCCTTCTTGTCGAACATGTGGCGCACCGAGCCGGACGTGCCGAGGTTGCCGCCGTTCTTACCGAAAGCGTGCCGAATCTCCGCCACCGTGCGATTACGATTGTCCGTCATCACATCAATGATCACAGCGACGCCGCCGGGGCCAAAACCCTCATACAAAATCTCTTCGTAGTTGACGCCCTCTTCTTCGCCGGTGCCGCGGCGGATCGCGCGCGCGATGGTGTCGTTCGGCATGTTCCCGGCTTTGGCATCGGAGACGGCTTTCCGCAAACGCGCGTTAGCCTCCGGGTCGCCGCCGCCCGAGCGCGCCGCGACGGTGATCTCTTTAATCAGTTTTGTGAATAATTTGCCGCGCTTGGCGTCGAGCGCGCCCTTCTTGTGCTTGATGGTATGCCACTTCGAGTGTCCGGACATGGTAACGAGACTTCCTTGATCGCAGGATTCGAGATGATTGCGGGACGCGACTATAGCACGCTGATTTTTTGCGCCGCAACCTTAACCTACAGGAAGATTTGCCACAGAGGATACAGAGGGCACAGAGGAAGAAATGATGCAGGCGAAATGCTCAGTGGCGAATGAAAGATAAACTGCTTCAATTTATCATTTCGCATTTATCACTGATCATTTGCCTTCTCGTGTTCCTCCGTGTCCTCCGTGGTGAAATCATCTGTCTCAATATCATGTGCTTCGATTTAGGTTTTAGCCGCCAGCTTGAGAAGGAGCGTGCGATCCGCGCCGGCGACGCGCACCGTTTTATTTTTGGAGGCGTGGCCGCACATGATCTCGACGTTGCGGGTGGGCACGCCGAAGGCTCTGGCGAGTGTCCGCAGCAATTCGTCGTTAGCCGCGCTGTCAACCGGCGGCGCGGTGATGCGAACTTTGAGCGCGCCGTCGTGCTCGCCCGCCACCGTGCTCTTCGACGCGCGCGGGGCGACGCGGACGCTGAATGTCAGCGCGCCATCGATTTCTGTAATTCTCAGCATCTAGTAGTAAGCGTCGCCGCCGAACTTAAAAGCGCAGGAGCGTGTTGAGGATCGCCACTTGTAAGAGTTGGATGATGAAGAAGGCGACCAGCGCCGAGAGGTCGAAGAAGCCAAAGGGCGGAATCATGCGGCGTAGCGGCCCCAGGAGCGGCTCCGTCGCGTTGATCAGAAAGCGCATGATCCGGTTCGAGTAACTGAGTTGCGCCCATGAGAAGACGATGCGGATAAAGATCAGCGTGGCATAGACGGCGAGCGCGCCGTAAAGAAGACTCCCGATGAGGGCGATGGGGCGGCCTGTCCGCGCGCTGTATGAGACGCGCACGAGCGTCTCGATCAGATCGTCGGAGAGCCGCACAGCGAAGTAGCCGAGCAGGATCGTGATCAGAATCGTCACCAACGGGGCCGCGTTCGGCGGAAAACCGAAATTCAGCAAACCGCGCCTGACCGGATCAACCAACGGATCGCTCCAACGCCTCACGAACAGCACCGGCGCGCTAAACGGATTCAAGTCCGCGTAGTTGAGCAACAGACGCACGAGCATCAGGACGATCACGGCGATAATGATCGCGACGATCACGCCGCCGAAAATGCGTCCCATGCTCAGAAAAATCAGTTCCAGCTTTGAAGGTTCCAACATACAGATCGAAATTTTATGACCGGCGCCGGTCAATCAGATTACGCCTTGCCCCGCGCGCCGAAGATCGACGTGCCGACGCGCACCATCGTCGCGCCTTCTTCAATCGCCACCTCGAAATCGTGGCTCATACCCATCGACAATTCGCCCGTGCCTCCACCAGCGGCAAACGCGCCGTGCTCGCGCAGTTCGTCGCGTAGTTCGCGCAGGCGGTGGAAGTAAGGGCGCACCTGCTCGGCCTCGTCGAAGAACGGCGGCAGAGTCATCAATCCAACGCACCGCACCTGCTGGCAACTCTTGAGCGTCGCCAAAATGCCGGGCAACTCCGCTTCGCCCGCGCCGGCTTTCGTCGCCTCACCGGCCAGATCGACTTGCACGAGGATCGGCAAACTCTCGCGTCCCTCTTCCGCGCACAGCCGCTCCAAACGCTCGACGAGCGCCGCCGAATCAATTGAGTGGATGAGGTCGAAGATTTTCACCGCCCGCCGCGCCTTGTTCGCTTGCAGGCGGCCGATCAAATGCCAGCGCAAATCCAAATCGCGTAAAGGAGCAAGTTTCTCTTCCGTCTCCTGCACGCGGTTCTCGCCGAAGTCGCGTGCGCCCGCCGCCCACGCCTCGCGCACCGCTTCGGCCGCGTGCGTCTTGCTCACCGCGACGAGCGTGATTTCCTCCGGCGCGCGATTGCACCGCCGGGCGCATTGCGCGATTCTCCCGCGCACCACGTCTAGTCTGGCGCGGAGGACGACGTCCGATTCTGCGGCGGCGTGCTGCATCTGCAAATTATTTCAACTCCAACCGCGAAACTATAGCAAGCGCCAGAGTCCGCCCGCAACCGCCTTTCCTGCCCGCCGTCAGGCCGCCCGATGAAGAGAATGGCTAACCGCTTGCGGTTCACAGATGACTGTCTTCTTGACACCCTCGCGCCATCGTTCGTATATTCTTTCCGCGACGCGCGGATGTGGCGGAATTGGTAGACGCGCAGGTCTCAGAAGCCTGTGATGGTGACATCGTGGAGGTTCGATTCCTCTCATCCGCATTCGTAAAGTAAGGCCGGGGGGCGACTTGCTGAGAGTCGCCCCCCCGCCTTTTCTCTCTAGCT
>JACCRA010000327.1 GCA_013813825.1 Pyrinomonadaceae bacterium
GAGCAGACCGTCACCGCCGGTATCATCTCGACGCGTGAGCGCACCACGCCCGCCTCTTCGAGCTTCCAGCGATTTTTGCAAACCGACGCCGCGATCAACCGCGGCAACTCCGGCGGCCCGCTCGTCAACATGCGCGGCGAAGTGATCGGCATCAACTCGCAGATCGCTACCACAACCGGCGACTACAACGGCATTGGCTTCGCCCTCCCGTCGAATGAGGCGGGCTTCGTGTACGGCCAACTGGTCGGCAATGGCAAGGTGCGGCGCGGCTACCTCGGCGTGACGCTCGAAACGGTGCGCGGCGAGTTCGCGCGCGTTTACGAACTGCCCGACGCGAAGGGCGCGATTGTCACCGACGTGCGCGAAGGCCCGGCCGGCAAGGCTGGCATGCAGGCCAACGACATTATCGTTGAATTCAACGGCCAGCGGATTAACGGCTCGCAGGATTTGATCAACAAAGTGGCGAGCACGCCCGTCGGCCAGACGATCAACCTCGGGTACTTGCGGGACGTTGACGGCAAGCTGGAGCGCCGCGCTTTGAGCGTGGCGGTCGGCGAGCGCCCGCCCCGTCCGTCCGAGATTCCCGACGGCGACGCCGCGACGCCGCCCGCGAAATCAAAAGAGACGACCCCAGCGGCGGCCGACCGCCCGCGCTTGGGGGTGACTTTAAGCGAGTTGACGCCCGTGCTCGCCAACGAGAAGAATTTGCGTGGCGTGCGCGGCTTAATCATCACCGACATTGATCCGAGCGGATTGGTCTCCGACACTGAACTGCGCGAAAACATGATCGTGCAGCGCGTCAACCGCCAGCCAGTCAACACGCTCGCCGACTTCGAGCGGATCATCGGCAATCTCAAGATCGGCGACGCCGTCGTGATGAACGTCGCCTACGAGCGCGGCGGCCGTGTCAATCAAACGATCATTCAGTTCACTTATCAATAGCTATCAGCAGTCAGCAATCAGCGGTCAGCTTTTATTTTTGCTGATAGCTGATTGCTGACTGCTGATTGCTGATTGCTTCATATGTCTCAAGCGAAAAAAGCTCTCGCTAAAACAGCGGCTAAGCAGACTCCCACGCGCGGTGGTAAGCGATTGCGCGCGGCGGCGGTCAAAACTTATTTTAATTACATCGGCGGAGAGTGGGTGGCGAGCGCGGGCGGAGATTTTTTCGAGAATTTGAACCCAGCGGACACTCGCGATGTGGTGGGACGCTTTGCGCTCTCGACCGCCGAGGATGTCACACGCGCCGTTGATGCGGCGAAGAACGCGGCGGAAAAGTGGCGGCTCCTGCCCGCGCCGCGCCGCGCGGAGTTGCTGTTCCGGCTCGGCGAGATTTTGCTCCGGTACAAAGAGCGTTTTGCGTCCGACATGACGCGCGAGATGGGTAAGGTCTTGAAGGAGACCGGCGGCGACGTGCAGGAGGCCATTGACTGCACGTTTTACACGGCCGGCGAAGGTCGCCGCCTCCACGGCTTCACAACGCCCGCCGAGATGCCGGACAAGTTTGCGATGTGCGTGCGCCAGCCGGTCGGCCTCTGCGGTTTGATTACGCCGTGGAACTTCCCGATGGCGATCCCCTCTTGGAAATTGATCCCGGCGCTTGTCTGCGGCAACACGGTCGTCATCAAGCCGGCGGAAGACACGCCGCTCTCTACTTACAATCTCGTCAAAGCGTGCGAAGAGGCCGGCATCCCCGCCGGTGTCGTCAACATGGTAACGGGCTACGGCGATCCGGCAGGCAAGACTTTGACCGGGCACAAAGACGTGCGCCTGATTTCTTTCACCGGCTCAACCGCGACCGGCCGCATCGTGGCCTCGGCGTGTGCCGAGCGCAACGCGATCTGCTCGCTGGAGATGGGCGGCAAAAACGTCATCATGGTGATGGAAGACGCCGATCTCGACCTTGCCATTGAAGGCACGGTCTGGGGCGCGTTCGGCACTTCCGGCCAACGCTGCACGGCCTCTTCGCGAGTTGTCGTCCACAAGAAAGTTTATAAAAAGTTTGTCGCCAAACTCGTCGAGCGGGTCCAGACTTTGCGCGTCGGCAACGGGGCCGATCCGCAGACGGACGTGGGACCAGTCATTAACGCCGACGCCGTCAGCAAAATTATGGGTTACATCGAAGTGGGCCAACGCGAGGATCGCGCGCGCCTCGCGGCGGGCGGCAACCGTCTGGACACCGGCGCGGCGCACGCCAACGGCTTCTTCATCGAGCCGACCGTCTTCGTCGATGTCGCGCCCGAAATGCGGATCGCCCAAGAGGAAATCTTCGGCCCCGTCACCGCCGTGATCCCGACAAACTCTCTGGAAGAAGCGGTCGAGATCGCCAACGGCGTGCGCTACGGTTTGTCGGCTGCGATCTACACGCAGGATGTCAACCGCGCTTTCCGCGCGATGAACGACATGTACACCGGCATCTTCTACGTCAACTCTTCGACCATCGGCGCGGAAGTCCACCTGCCGTTCGGCGGAACCAAAGCCACCGGCAACGGCCATCGCGAAGCCGGCACGCAGGTCTTGGACATCTTCACTGAATGGAAGTCGATCTACGTTGATTACAGCGGCAAGTTGCAGCGGGCGCAGATTGACGAGGTCAACTTCGAGTAGCGCGGGAAGCAAATGCTAAATGTATCTCCTTGCAATCGTCGCGATCATGTTAAATGACAGCTGCCGAACCGTTTTGGTGATTGGGATGTGTTGGAGCTAAAACTCCACAGCCCATACAACCTTTTTGGTTTTGCTCTCGGCTGCGTGCTGACGCATTGCCAACAGGGGCTTGCGGCGTAAGTTCAAGTAAAAAGGCATTGACTAAAGCGATGGCGGTCGTGCTGGTTCATCAGTCGCTTGCCAGTACCCGACATCAAAAACAAACGATTGGAGATCAACCAAAGTGCTAGTCGGACTC
>JACCRA010000714.1 GCA_013813825.1 Pyrinomonadaceae bacterium
CTCTTGGCCGTGCCGGTCTTCTACTCGCTCTTCGACGATCTCGGCCGGAGCCGGGTGTGGGGCCGCATCGGTGTGGGTATCGGCGGGGCTTTCGCATGGGCGCGCCGCCGCACGGCGACCGCCACCAGCGCGTTGTTCGGGATGTTCGGCAAGTCTTGAAACACAGCCGCAGTCATGCAACCGGCTTGCTATGTGAACGAGCCGCGCAGGGTTAAGTACGATGAGTTTTCATAAATTCAATATCCTTCTGGCAGTGGCATTCTTGCTCGCTTCATTTGTGAGCGCGCCGGCGCAGCAGCAGGGACAGCCGCCGACGCCGCAACAGCCTGTGCCTTCACAACAGCCCGCGCCGCAGCAGCCCGCCCCGTCGGCGAATAATCCGCCGGCGCAGAGCGGCGGGCCGCCGTCGAACGCGCAGGGATTAACGACCGACGCGCAGACGCAGCAAAGCGCGCAGCCCGCGCCGCAGGGGGGGCAACAACCGCCAGCCGGCAACCCCAATGCCTCGCAGCCGAACGCGCCGGCGCAAGCTCCCGCCGGCAGGCCGGTGAGCGTGGATGCTCCGATCACTTCTCAGCCGGGCGCGACGATTCCGCCGCCGGGCGTTGTGCGCGCGCCGGGCCGCGAGAGTGTGCCGGGCACGGCTCCATCTGAACTGCCGCTTGACGTACCCCCCGTCGCCCCGGACTTTCGAGCCGCGCCGGGGCCGTTGCCGGAGTTGAACCGAGTCGGCGTGGACATGGCGGAGCAGCGTCCGCTCAGTTTGCGCGAGGCGATCACTTTGGCGCTGAAGAACGGCAAGGACATCGAGGTGGCGCGCGACAACGTGCGCGCCGCCGAATTCGATCTGCTCGGCGCGCGTGGAGTGTTCGATCCGCGCTTCAGCTCGTTCTCTTACTACGAGCGTTCGGAGACGCCTTCATCAAGCTTCCTGAGCGGCGGCCCGAGTGGCGCGACGACGCAATCGAGCTACACCGGTACGTTCCGTTTCGAGGGATTGGTCCCCAAAGGGGGCGGCGGCTACCGCGCGGACTTTTCGAGCATTCGCCTGACGACCGACAATCAGTTCGCTTCGCTCAACCCGCAGTACCCGACGGCGCTGACGTTCAGCTACACGCAGCCACTCTTGCGCGGCCGCAGCTTCGACCAGAGCCGGCGCGTGATCGAGATCGCGAAAAAGAATTTGAGCCTGACCGACGCGCAGTTTCGCCAGCGCGCCATCGAGACTATCACCAACGTCCAGCGCAGCTACTGGGATTTGGTCTTCGCGCTCCGCAATTTGCAGGTGCAGCGCGACACGGTGCGCGACGCGCGGGCGCAGCTTGAACACAACCGGCGATTGGTGGCGGAAGGCTTCCTCGCCCCCGTCGATGTGGTGGCGGCCGAGGCGCAGGTTTCTGGCTTCGAGCAGAGCGTCTATACGGCGCTCGACGACGTAGGGCGGGCGGAGAACGCGCTGAAGAATCTGATCGCCGAGAACCGCGAGTCGGACGTGTGGGGCGTCGCGTTGGTCCCCACGGACGCCGTTGACGCGCAGCCGGCGGCGGCGGTGGCGTTGCCGCAAGCGATGGAAACGGCGCTCAAGAATCGGCCCGAGTTGCAGCAGTCCGACGTGGCCTCCGCGATCAACGAGATCGAGCAGCGTTTCGCGCGCGAGCAGTCGAAGCCGCAAGTCGA
Organism: Pyrinomonadaceae bacterium; assembly: GCA_013813825.1. Classification (GTDB taxonomy): domain Bacteria; phylum Acidobacteriota; class Blastocatellia; order Pyrinomonadales; family Pyrinomonadaceae; genus JACCRA01. The sequence goes on from JACCRA010000714.1 coordinate 1,678, forward strand.
TCTGGTCGGTAGCTACGGCGTCGTCGGCCTCGCCGGTTCGCTCAACGATAACGGCGGGACCAATCCGTTCACCGCCGCTAACGAACAATTGCGCGCGCGCATCAACCAGCTTTCGCAACTCAACGGATTGCCGCCGCTGCCGCCGCCCGCCGCGCAAGTCTTCCCCGGAGTGCTCGTCGGCGGCCTCCCGCAGTCGCTCGTTAATTTGGGCGCGAATCGTTTCAATAACTACCGCGTCGGCGTGCAACTCAACTTGCCGCTCCGTAACCGGACGGCGCAGGCGCAACTTGGCCGCGCGCTCGTCGAACGGGATCGCATCAGAACGCAGCGCGAGCAGTTAGAGCAGTTGATTCAGGTGGACGTGCGGAATGCCTTGCAGGTGACGCGCACCGCCGAATCGCGCCTGCGTTCGGCGGTGGCGGCGCGCTCCGCCAGCGAGCAGCAGTACGCCAGCGAGCAACGCCGTTTCGACGCCGGCCAGTCCACTTTCTTCCTCGTCCTCGAACGCCAGACCGCGCTCGCCACCGCGCGCGGCAACGAACTGCGCGCCCAGACCGAACTCAACAAAGCCGTCGCCGAACTCCAACGCGCCACCGGCAACGCCCTTGAAGTCAATCAAGTCCAAGTCAGCGTCCGTTGATCTCGGTTTCGAGTTTCGAGCCGGAACTATTTCCGACTCGAAACTCGAAACTTCAAAGCCGTAGAGGAATCAATGAGGACGGAACCGACGGGTCGGGCGTGACGCTGTCTGTTTAGTCCGTTTCAACTGTGAAACAAAGTCTTGCACTAGAAACCCATTTGTGATACAAGTCCGCGCCATGCTTTATGGAGACGGAAGATCAGTTGAAGGGAGAGAAATTAATGGATAGCAAGACGAAATTTATGCCGGACGGGTATCACACGGTGACGCCATACCTCTACGTCAGAGACGCGGCCAGCGCCATCGAGTTTTACAAACAGGCATTTGCCGCAACGGAGTTGATGCGTCTGGCGGAACCCGATGGGAAGATCGGGCACGCCGAGATCATGATCGGCGATTCACACATCATGCTGTCCGACGAGTTCCCGGACATGGGCTATCGCGGCCCGCAATCTCTCGGTGGCTCAACAGTTGGGATTCATCTCTACGTTGAGGATGTTGATGCGCTGGCCGGCCAAGCCGTCGCCGCCGGGGCGAAACTGGTCAAGCCGTTGCAGGATCAATTCTATGGTGATCGAAACGGCAGCTTGGAAGACCCCTTCGGGCACGTCTGGTACATCTCGACGCACAAAGAGGACGTGTCGCCGGAAGAGATACAACGGCGCGTGGCAGCTATGTCCGGCTGATAGAAGCTAGAGAGGTGCGGAAAAACCTGTTCCACGGAACGACACGAACAGCGCCAAACAAATTGCATGAATTTCGCGTGTCCAGCTTCGTGTCGTTTCGTGTGTGTTGGTGGATAAATCTTTTTCTGGTGTTCCAATCTTGTGTGTTCTGATTTAGGGGGTAGCCAGAATTAGTCGAACTTTAATTCGATAACGAAGGTGTGCCACGTCGCGCGGTCATCGGAAAAAGGCATGGCAAAGCCCGCCGCGTCGAAGAGACGTCGCGCACAAAAGTATCACTATCGCCAAGACTTTGGCCGCTACGCGCGAAAGCTGCCTGCGCCGCGTGCCTGATCGCTGTCACCCGTTGTTTGTTTTCTATCAACTGCCGCACGTCGTTTAGTCGCCCGCCAAATTTTTCATCGCCGCCGACTGACTCGCATATGGCGCGTCGCCCGCGAGAAAGCGCGCCGCGCGCGGAGACACTGTGTAATGGCAGCGATTTGTTTCGAGCACCTCGCCGTCGGTATTCACTTTCATCGTGCGCGCGAACTCTATCGTCAACTCGCGCGCTTGGAAATAACTGACGCGCGCATCTTCGACGTGTTCGCCGCCGGAGACGCGCGTCAGTAGCGCGATGAAGTCCAACGTCGGCATTTCTTCGATCAGGCACACGTCGAGCACTCCGTCGTCCATCAAAGCGTGCGGCGCGATCAAGCGACCGCCGCCGACGAGACGCGAATTGCAGACGGCGAACATCTCCAAACTCATCTCGCGCTCTTCCGCCGTGCCATCGTCCGCCATGATGCGGAACCGCGCCCGCAC
>JACCRA010000717.1 GCA_013813825.1 Pyrinomonadaceae bacterium
TACTGGTCGCCGATGGCTTCCATCAGCACGTCTCGAAGGGCTACATCTACGCGGCGATGGCCTTCTCCGTCTTCGTCGAAATGCTGAACATCAGAATGAAGAAAAACAAGACTGCGCCCGTCCACCTGCACGAGGCGTACACGGGGCAGTAATTTTCAATTTTCAGCAGGAGGCAGTCGCGATGGCTGTCGGTGATCATTGAAAACTAAAAACTGAAAACTGTCATGCACCACGCCAACACCCTCGACTTGTCGCGCACGGCACTTGTCGTCATTGACATGCAGGAGTCTTTTCGTCCGATTATTTCGGACTTCGCCGAGACGGCGGCGCGCGTCGCGTTAATCGCCCATGCCGCGCACCTGCTGAAGCTGCCGGTGCTCGTCACCGAGCAATACCCGAAGGGCTTGGGCGCGACGGCAAGCGAGATTCGCGCCGTGCTGCCTGCCGGGCAAGAGCCGATTGAGAAGACCGCCTTTAGTTCATGCGGCGCGCAATCCTTCGTCTCGCTGTTGCAGCAGACCGGCGCGCAACAGATTCTCGCCTGCGGCATTGAAGCGCACATCTGCGTCAACCAGACGACCCACGACCTGCTTGCGCGCGGCTACCAAGTGCATCTTTTGACCGACTGCATCACCGCTCGCGCACCGGAAAATAAGGAACTCGGCCTGTCGAAAATGCAGCGGGCCGGCGCGCTCCCCTCTTCCACCGAGATGGCGCTTTTTGAACTACTTCGCGATGCCCAACACGAACAGTTCAAGGCCGTGCAGAAACTAATCAAGTAAGCAATTTTCAATTTCCAGTTTTTAGAGAGGACATCGATTGAAAACTGAAATCAGACTATGGATTTTCTAGCAACTCTAAACGAACAGCAGCGAGAAGCCGTCACCACGACCGAAGGGCCGCTCTTGATTTTGGCGGGCGCGGGATCGGGCAAGACGCGAGTGATCACGTACCGTATCGCGTACCTGATCGCGGAGCGCAATGTTGCGCCCTACAACATTCTGGCCGTGACGTTCACGAACAAGGCGGCTGGCGAGATGCGCCAGCGCGTCGAGAAACTGCTTGGCGACCAGCGCCTGAAGAGCGCGCCGCTCGTCGCGACTTTTCACAGCCTCTGCGTCCGCATCCTGCGGCGCGACATTGAGGCGCTCGAAGAAGGCTACACGCGCTCGTTTACGATCTACGATCAGGACGATTCGATTCGCGTTGTCAAAGCCTGCGTCAAGGATTTGGGCTACGACAACGAGCGACTCGGCGCCAGACAGGTACAGGGCGCCATTAGCCGCGCAAAGAACGATGGGCAAGACGCTGCTGAGTATGCCGCTCGCGTCGAGCAGGGCGACGAGAAGCGCGGCGCTATCGCCCGCGTCTTCAAGCTCTACGAAGAGCGCCTACGAAACAACAACGCGCTCGACTTCGACGATCTGATGATCAAGGCCGTCCGCCTGCTCCGCAAAGTCGAGCGCGTCCGCCAGCAGTACAACGACAAGTTTCACTACATCCTCGTCGACGAGTATCAGGACACCAACAGTTTACAGTTCGCGCTGATCCATTTCCTGACTGAAAAGCAACAAAACGTCTGCGTCGTCGGCGACGAAAATCAATCGGTCTATCGCTGGCGCGGAGCCGACATCAGCAACATTCTCAACTTCGAGCAGCACTACCCGGAAGCAAAAGTGATCCGGCTGGAACAGAACTACCGCTCGACGCAAACCATCCTCGACACCGCCGGCGCGGTCATCAAATTCAACACTGAGAGAAAAGACAAAAAACTATGGACGGCGAATCCGGCGGGCGAGCGTATTCGCTATTATCAAGCGTCCGACGCCGAAGGCGAGGCGCGCTTCGTCGCCGCTAAGATCGAAGAACACCGCCGCCGCGAGCCGGATTTGCGCGCCGCCGTACTCTACCGCACCAACGCCCAATCGCGCGTCTTTGAAGAAGCGTTGCGCCGCGCCGGCATCGCTTACAACATCGTCGGCGGTTTCTCCTTCTACGAGCGCGCCGAAGTGCGCGACATCGTCTCGTACCTCAAGCTCGCCTTAAATCCGCATGACTCCGTCGCCTTGCTGCGCGTCATCAACACGCCGCCGCGTGGCTTAGGTAAGCAGACGCTCGACGAACTCGACCGCCGCGCCAAAGATTTCGGCGTCTCGCTGTGGGAAGCCATCGCTATCATCGCCGAGCAGCAAACGCCGGGCTTCTCGCCGCGCGCGGTCAACTCTTTGAAGGCTTTTCAGAAGCTAATCACCGATCTCGTCGCCGCCGCGCAGAAAGAGCCGGCGTCGGAAGTGGTCAAAGCCGTGATTCTCGATTCCGGTTATGCGAACGCTTTGAAGTCGGAGAACACGGAAGAGGCCGAAGGGCGTCTGGAAAACTTGCAGGAGTTAGTCAACGCCGCCGTCGATTACGACCGCGAGGAAGAGCGCGGCTTACGCGAGTTCATTGACTCGGCGGCGCTCGCCTCCGACACGGACCAATACCAGCGCGACGCGCCCGTGACGTTGATGACGATGCACTCGGCCAAAGGTTTAGAGTTTCCGCTCGTTTTCATCGTCGGCATGGAGGACGGTCTGTTCCCGCACTCGCGCGCCGCCGCCGACCGGGCCGAACTCGAAGAAGAACGCCGCCTCTGCTACGTCGCGATCACGCGCGCCGAAAAATACCTCTACCTACTGCACGCGATGAAGCGCCGCGTCTACGGCGAAGAATTATCTTCCGAGCCTTCGCAATTCTTGAACGAGATGCCGCTCGAATATCTGGAAGACCTGTCGCGCGGCTCCTCTTGGCTCTCGTTCGCGCGCAGTTCCACCCGCACGGAAAATTTGCAAGCGGCGCGGGCGTTGCGCGGCGAACCGCGCGAAGAGAAACGCTACGAGGGCAAGACCTACGACAGCGTCGATTCCATCGCCGAATTTTTCCGCCAGCGCGGCCAACAGTTGAGCCCACCCGCCTCCGCCGCAACGCCTTCGGCCAAGCCGCCGCAACAACCCATTATCAAACGCCGCGCTGAGACAAGCGGCGCAACCTCCGCGCCTTCATCCGCCGCCGCAGCGTCAGGCAACTTCACGCCCGGCAGCCACGTCCGCCATCCCAAGTACGGCCGCGGCCTCGTCCTGCGCCGCGAAGGCAACGGTGACTCCGCCAAACTCACTGTCAGTTTCCCTGGCTTCGGCCAGAAGAAACTGATCGAGAAATACGCCGGCTTGGAGCAGGCGTGAAGCGACATGCACCTGATTAGGTAATGACAAACTTAGCGCGGTGATGTGGAATTTGCAGCTTCGGCGGCGAGCTTGGTCTGTACTGCTCT
>JACCRA010000328.1 GCA_013813825.1 Pyrinomonadaceae bacterium
GGCATCGTCGTCTCCGAGCCGTCCATCGTCGCGATCAACAAAATCACCAACCAGCCCTTAGCCGTCGGCAAAGAAGCGAAGGAGATGCTCGGCCGCACGCCCGGCAACATTGTCGCCATCCGCCCGATGAAGGACGGCGTGATCGCTAATTTTGAAGTCACCGAGCGGATGCTGCAGCACTTCATTCGCAAGGCGCACAACGGCAAGTCGTGGGTCTCGCCCCGCGTCGTGATCGGCATCCCTTCCGAGATCACGCAGGTCGAGCGCCGCGCCGTCGAGGATTCGGCCTATCGCGCGAAGGCTTCGGAAGTCTATCTCGTTGAGGAAGCGATGGCAGCGGCCATCGGCGCGGGACTGCCCATCACTGAACCGCACGGCAACATGATCGTGGACATCGGCGGCGGCACTACCGACATCGCCGTCATTTCTCTGTCGGGCATCGTCTATTCGCGGGCGGTGCGCGTCGCCGGCAACGAGATGGACGAGGCGATCACGCAGTACATCAAACGCAAGTACAATCTGCTGATCGGCGAGCGCACGGCCGAAGCCATCAAGATCGAGTTGGGATCGGCCTTCCCGCTCGACGAGCCGCTCTCGATGGATGTGCGCGGGCGCAACTTGATCGAAGGCATCCCGAAGACTATCACGATCACCGACGAGGAAGTCCGCGACGCGCTGGCCGATTCCGTCTCCACCATCGTCAACGCCGTCCGCGTCGCCTTAGAGCGTACGCCGCCGGAACTCTCGGCCGACATCGTCGAGCGCGGCATCGTCCTGACCGGTGGCGGCGCGCTCTTAAAGAACTTGGATCGGCGGCTTTCCATTGAGACAGGCCTGCCCGTCTCGGTCTCCGATGATCCGCTCTCCTCCGTCGTGCTCGGTGCCGGCAAAATGCTCTCAGACTTCAACCTCCTCAAGCGCGTTAAATGGGACAACACGCTGACGAGTGGAACCTAAAGCAGAGGTTAGAGGTTAGAGGTCAGTAAAAACCTGTCCGCCACTAACCTCTGTCCTCTAACCTCTAACCTCTGTCTTTATGATGCGGACCCAGAAAGAGATTAGGCGGCGGGCGCCGGCAGTCCTCGTCGGGTTGCTTGGTTTAAACTTCGCGCTGATGACTTTGAGCGCGCACGACGCGGCGAGCAACCAGATCGTGCTAAGCGCGTGGGCGCAGGCGGTGGCGTCGCCGTTCCAGCGCGCATTTTCGGGAGTGGGCGGGGCGGGCGTCGGTTTCTTCCAATCGCTTGCCAATCTGCGCGGCGCGGCGGCGGAAAACGCGGCACTGAAAGAACAGTTGGCCGCGACGGAAGCTGAATTGCGCGGGGCGCGGGCGGCGCGCGACGCGAACGTGCGCTTGCAAGGTTTGCTCAAGTTAAAAGATGAGAGTCCGTATCAGAGCGTGCCGGCCCGTGTTATCGCGCGCGATCCGTCGGCGTGGTTCGACACCGTAATCCTTAATCAAGGCAGTTCCTCCGGCGTTAAAGTGAACATGCCGGTGGTGACGTATGAGGGTTTGGTCGGGCGCGTCGTCGGTGTCAGTCCGTGGTCGGCGCAAGTTTCGCTGCTGACCAATGAGGAGACCGCCGCCGGCGCTGTCGTCGGTCAACTGGAGGGATCGACGGCGCTCGGCGTAGTGCGTGGCTCCGGCGATCAAAGCCTGCTCTTGATGAGCTACGTGCCGGGGCTGGAGACTATCACGCCCGGCGACGCGGTGACGACTACCGGGCAGGACGGAATCTTCCCACTGGGCTTAAAGGTTGGCGAGGTCGTCGAAGTCACGCGGGCCGGTTCCGCCACCACGTCGCACGAGATCAAGGTGAAACCCGCCGCCCAACTCGATTTCATCAGAGAGGTCGCCGTCCTGCTCTACCAACCGCCCCGGCGCGAAACAATGATCGAGACACTGCCGAACATGAAGAGGGAAAGTAAGCAGTGAGCAGATAGAAGAGTTTCAAGTCTTTACTGCTTACAGTTCACTGCTTACTTCTCACTGCTGTTATGAAATTGAAGATCGCCGTTTGCGTCGCGCTAGCCGTCCTGTTGCAAACCAACTTGCGCGGGCTGTGGGAGCCGCTGGTGCTCATCGATTTGCCGCTCGTCGTGGTGGCGTACTTCGCTCTCAAGCGCGACGCCGTGCAGGCCATGATCATCGGCGTTGCGACCGGGCTGGCAACCGACTTGTTGAGCGGCGGGCTGAAGGGTGCCAATGGCTTCACGAACACGCTGGTAGCCTACTGCATCGCCGTCCTCGCTACCCGCATCATGCTTGACAACCCGCTCGCCAGAATTCCCGTCTTAGCAGGCGCCAGCGCGTTGGACGTGATGCTCTACGTCGGGCTGCACCGGATGCTCGGCCAGAGTTTGCGGCTGCCCTTCGTTGAGATGACGGCTTACACGGTAATCGCGACGACCGTGGTCGGCACGTTCGTCTTCCTTCTCCTCGATCTTTTTTTCAGCGAGCGCGTCAGCCAGCGGCGGCAGTTCGCCTTTCGCCGCCGCGCCGCGCGTCGCAGTTTAGTCAGAAGATAAAAAAG
>JACCRA010000763.1 GCA_013813825.1 Pyrinomonadaceae bacterium
CGGTGCTACGTTCTCACTTTCGGCGCTCCAGACGCACTGTTTTTACTCCTAACAATCAAGAAAAGCGAGGAACTATTCATGTCTCTCGAAGCTCTCGGAATGGTCGAGACTAAAGGCTTCGTCGGCGCGGTCGAAGCCGCCGACGCGATGGTCAAAGCCGCAAACGTGCAGTTGATCGGGAAAGAATACATCGGCGCCGGCTACGTCACGATCTTCGTGCGCGGCGATGTGGGCGCGGTCAAGGCCGCAACGGATGCCGGCGCGGCGGCGGCGCGGCGCGTCGGCGAACTGATCAGCGTCCACGTTATCCCACGCCCGCACGGCGAAGTCGAGCGCGTGCTGCCCAGAAACGGCCGCACCGGCTACAGCCCCGACGAGCGCGCCCTGCAAAGCGGCGGCCAGACGCAACTCGCCGAAGGCGATCAAGGCCGCTCACTCCCCGCCAGCGCGCGGGAGAATAATAAGGAAAGAACCAAATAGAGGTCAGAGGTCAGAGATCAGTTAAGAGAAACCGCTTTTCACTGAATCTCTGACCTCTGACCTCTGACCTCTGCTTTTGGAGGTGGTGATGGCAGCAGCAGCGACGGTTGATCAAGACCTCGTCTCGGTGCAGCAGGCGCGCGAGTTGGTGGAGGCGGCGTCCCGGGCGCAAGCGGTGTTGGCGCGCTTCGATCAGGCGAAGATTGATCGCATCTGCGAGGCAATGGCGCGCGCGGCGCTCAAGGAGGCGGCGCGGCTAGGGCAGTTGGCGGTCGAAGAAACTGGTTTTGGCGTGCCGGCCGATAAGGCGGAGAAGAACCGTTTCGCGGCGGAAGACGTGTGGCACGCTTTCAAAAATTTGCGAACCGTCGGTGTCATCTCAGAGTCGGCGGATGTGCTGGAGATCGCCAGCCCGCGCGGCGTCGTCGCGGCGATCATCCCTTCGACCAACCCGACCTCGACCGCGATCTTCAAGTGCCTGATCTCGATCAAATCGCGCAATGCCGTGGTGCTGTCGCCGCACCCTTCGGCGGCTCGTTGCATTGGAGAGTCGGTCCGGGTCGTGCGCGAGGCGGCGATCAAGGAAGGCTTACCGGCGGACGCCATCGCCTGCATGACGACGGCGACCATCGAAGGCACGGAAGCCTTAATGAAAAGCAAAAAGACCGCCGTGATCCTCGCGACGGGCGGCATCGGTTTGGTGCGCGCGGCGTACTCTTCGGGGAAGCCCGCGTTCGGCGTCGGGCCGGGTAACGTGCCGGTGTTCATCGAGCGGAGCGCCGATGTGCCGCTCGCGGTGCAGAACATTCTGACGGGCAAATGTTTTGACAACGGGACGATCTGCGCTTCGGAGCAGGCGGTCGTCGCCGATGCGCCGGTCGCGAAGGCGGTGCGTGAACAGTTTAGCGCCCAGGGCGGTCATTTTCTGAGCGCAGCCGAAGCGGAGCAATTGGCAAAAGTAGTCGCGACGCCGCAACGGACTTTAAATCCGAAAATTGTCGGCAAGTCGGCCGAAGTGATCGCGCAGTTGGCCGGATTGAGCATTCCAGCGGGGACGCGCTGCCTGCTCGCGGAAGTGGGGGGCGTCGGGCGCGAGCACCCGCTGTCGATGGAGAAGCTGTCGCCGATCCTCGCTTTCTACGTCGAAGACGGCATTGAGCGCGGCGCGGCGCGCTGCTTTGAAATTCTGAGTTACGGCGGCATGGGCCACACCGCCGGCATTCACACGCGCTCGCGCGAGATGGCGACGGCTTATGGTATGGAGATGCCCGCTTCGCGCGTGGTGGTCAATACGCCGACGACGCACGGCGCTATCGGCTTCTCGACCGCGCTCCCGCCTTCGATGACTTTGGGCTGCGGCTCGTGGGGCGGCAACGTCACGTCGGACAACATCTCGCCGCTGCACTTGTTGGACATCAAGCGCGTCGCGTTCGAGACCCGACCGGTGAAGAGCGTCCGGCCCGCGCGCGAAACTTTGGCACAACAGTCAGCAATGCCTGCTCCGTCAACCTTGCGCGAAGGCATCGGCGCGCCATCCGGCAACATCAGCCGCGCGGATGTCGCCGCCATCGTGGATCGTTTTTTGGCGACACGCGGCATCGGCCAAAGCGATCCCGCCACGCCGCCCGCGCCCGCCACGCCCGCTTCCTTGACACCGACCGTAATCGACATCGCACCATCGCCGTCGTCAAGCGGCGTCGTGCCACCGGTTGAGATCGCGGCGACCACGCCGAGTAACGGGGGGCATGACGCTGCATCAGTCGCGACACAACCGCCGACACCTACAGTCTCAACGCCTGCCGCCGCTAATGGAAACGTGCCAGCGAGTAACTCGAACGGACGCAAGGCCGTCGATTTCGTCTCCGAAGACGACGTGCGCCGCGCCATCCAGAAGGGCGACAAAATTTATGTCAACGCCAAGACGATCATCACTCCCTCAGCGCGCGACTTAGGCGAGCCGGCGGAGGTGTTCGCTAAAGTTTAGAGCGGTCAGCCGTCAGCCGTCAGCCGTCAGCCGTTAGGCTGGCTTTGCTGACGGCTGATAGCTGACGGCTGAAAGCTGAATTATGTTCTTAGGCAAAGTTGTCGGTACGGTCTGGTCCACCAAGAAGTCGCCCGATCTCGAAGGCGTCCGCTTTCTAATCGTGCATCCGATTGAATTAGATAAGGAGCCGACCAAAAGCATCGTCGTCGTCGCGGATCGCATGGGCGCGGGCG
>JACCRA010000778.1 GCA_013813825.1 Pyrinomonadaceae bacterium
GAATACGGCACGGCGCTGTCGGTCTTTTTCACGGCTCAAGACCAGGGCAAACACCTGCATGTTTTCGTCGATGAAACCCGCCCGCTGCTGCAAGGCTCTCGGCTGACCGCCTGGGAACTGGTCCAGCGCGGCATCGACGCCACGCTAATATGCGACAACATGGCCGGCCAGGTCATGCGCGAAGGCCGAGTGCAAGCCGTGATCGTCGGTGCCGACCGCATCGCCGCCAACGGCGACACCGCCAACAAGATCGGCACCTACATGGTCGCCGTCCTCGCCAAACAACACGACATCCCCTTCTACGTCGCCGCACCCGTCTCGACCATCGATCTCAATTTGCCGACCGGCGATCAAATCCCGATTGAAGAGCGCGACACCCGCGAAGTCACGCACATCCGCGACCAACAACTCGCGCCCGCCGGCATCGAAGTCCACAACCCCGCCTTCGACGTAACGCCCAACGAACTGATCGCGGCGATCATCACGGATAAAGGTGTGGCAAGGCAGCCGTACACGGAGAGCTTGAAGAGATTAGTGGTAGGTCGACAAGAAAAGTCTGGGGCATGAAGGCCCTTCATCTGCCTTCATTCAAGCAGGAAAGAGAGCGCTCGTTGCTGGGAGCGCAGGCATCCTGCCTGCTATGAGCGCGAAGCGCGAATAAAGCGTGCGTGATCACACAATGTTGAGCGAAAGCGAAACTCTGCAAGCTCGCCTACGGCGAGCTTGCAGGTAAGGATGCCTGCGCTCCCGGCAAAGGAGCAACGCTTTGTTTCATGGCCAGTGGTATGCTCACCTTCAAAAATTGTTTTAGCTACTACCTTGCGCGAAGCGGCTTCCCTTCCACCAATCAATCGTCTTGCTCAAGCCGTCTTCCAGGCCGACGCGCGGCTCGTAGCCAAGCAATTCGCGCGCCCGCGCGATGTCCGCCAGACTGTGGCGCACGTCGCCCGCGCGCGGCGCGCGGTATTCCACCTGCGCGTCCGGGCGCTTGGTGATTTGCTTCAAGACCTCGATCAGTTTATTCAAGGTGAGTTGCTCGCCGTTGGCGATGTTGATGACTTCGCCGATGCCACGCGTCGTCTCGGCGGCGCGCAGATTGGCATCGACGGCGTTAGCGATGTAAGTGAAATCACGCGACTGTTCGCCGTCACCGAAGATGACAGGCGACTCGCCGCTTGAGAGAGCAGCGATGAAACGCGAAATGACGCCTGAGTATTGGGAGCCGGGGTCTTGCCGCGGGCCGAAGACATTGAAGTAGCGGAGGCAGACGGTTTCGAGGCCATAAGTGCGCGTGAAGACCTGACAGTAATACTCGCCGACGAGTTTGGCGACGGCATAGGGTGAGAGCGGCTCAGGCAGCATCGTTTCGACTTTCGGCAGCGTCGGCTGATCGCCGTAAGCCGAACTCGAAGCCGCGTAAACCAAGCGCCGCACGCCTCTCTCTTTCGCGGCCGACAGCAAATTGAACGTCGCCTCGACGCACGCCTCATGCGTCTCCCGCGGATTCTCGACCGAGCGCGGCACCGAAGGGATGGCCGCCTCGTGAAAGACCAGTTCGACTCCTTCCAGCGCGCGGCTTAACACGTCCTGATCATTCAAACTACCGCGCACGAAATCCACGTCGCCGCCAATCTCAGACAAATTCTCCAGATGCCCGGTCGAAAGATCGTCAAGCACACGCACCCGCGCGCCCCGCGCGACGAGCGCCGCCGCAATGTGCGAGCCGATGAAGCCCGCTCCACCTGTGACTAAGGCAACGCCTGAGAGAGACATAAGAATAGAGTGACGAGTGATAAGTAACGAGTGGCGAGTGAAGAGCAGAAATCACCCGCCAATAATTGAACCATGGCGCAGTGAATTGAGCGTAATGAGCGCAATGGCAAGTCTCACTGAAGAATTCAGACTTAGCACTTGTTACTGCTGTTCATCTTCCGACGCCGACGTAATCGAAGCCGAGTTCACGCATCGCTTCCGGCTCGTAGATGTTGCGGAGGTCGGCGATGCGGGGCGTCCGCATCATCTCGCGGACGCGCTGCATGTTCAGTGCGCGGAATTGATTCCACTCAGTCATGAAGACGAGCACATCGGCTCCGGCGACCGCCTCGTATTCGTCTTGGACATAATCAATGTTAGGCAGACATTGGCGGGCGGCGTCCATCGCGACCGGATCGTAGGCGCGCACGACGGCCCCGCCCTCAACGAGAGCCTGAACGATGT
>JACCRA010000779.1 GCA_013813825.1 Pyrinomonadaceae bacterium
CCGTTGTACTGCTTGACCGTCGCCAACCCTTCGCGCCGTCCCGTCAGAATCTTGTGCGCGTAAGCCTGATGGCCGACATCCCACACGAGACGGTCATGCGGCGTGTCGAACGCATAATGCAAGGCGACGGCCAGTTCGACCGCGCCTAAGCTCGCGCCGGTGTGGCCGCCGACGCGCGCCATCGTGTCGATGATGTACTGGCGAATCTCCTGCGCCACTTCGGGCAGTTGTTCAAGCCGCAATTGGCGCAGATTGGCGGGCGAGTTGATGTGCTGAATGAGTTTCATTGTGAGCGCATTGTAGCGCGGTAAAAGCGGAAGGCAAAAGCTCGGAGTCGTCAGTCATCCGTGGCGGTCAGTTGTCCGCACGTTAGTGATCGCATAGCTTGTAGCCAAATAAGAGCACACAAGATCGGGCGGCACTGAACCGACCCACCGCGGAACACTGACCACCCGGCACGCGCCTTAACTTGTCAGCCGTCGCAGCCGCAGCACCGCGATCTCAGGCCGCGCGCCGCAGCGGAAGGGCAGGCCGACGACGCCCGTGCCGCGCGAGACGTAGAGCTGCGCGTCGCCGCGACGGTAGAGGCCGCGCAGGTACTTAAACTCGTTGGTGAAACGGGCGGGCGAGCCGACGAAGGGGAGGCTGATCTGGCCACCGTGCCCGTGCCCGCTGACGACGAGCGAGAACGGCGCGGCCTCCGCGTGCTCGAAGACCTCCGGCTCATGCGAGAGCAGGACGGAGGGGCGTGCCGGGTTGATGCCGTGCAAGGCGCGCGGCCAATCGGTCTGGCCCCAAGACCAATCATCGATCCCCGCTAACTGCAACTCATCTCCGCCGCGCCGCAGCGTCGTGCTCGCGTTGTCGAGCACATTGATGCCGCGCCGCTGGAGGGCGCGCGTCGTCAGTTCCGCGTCCGTGTAGTGATCGTGATTGCCGAGCACCGCCCACACGCCCGCCGGCGCGCGTAATGCGCCCAGAGCTTCCGCGCACGACTCGATGTAACTGACGCGCGTTGTCGTATAGTCGCCGGTCAACGCCGCCATATCGGCATTGGTCCCATTCGCCAATTCCACCACGCGCCGCACCTCCGCCAGTGAAACGAGCGGACTGTGATGAATATCCGTGAGTTGGACAATGCGGAAGTTGTCGAAGCCCGCCGGCAGGTTGCGGATCACAATGTCCGTTTCGGTGATCTCGTAGTTCGTCACCTCGAACAGGCTGCCGTAGGCGGCTGCCGCCGAGAAAGAGACGAGTCCCGCCGCCGCGAGGCCTTTAATGAACTGCCGGCGTGTGCATTTTGTCCGTGGCATGACGGGCGGGATTGTAGCAGTTCCCGAAATGGCGGGCGTTGACAGCACCTCTTCGGGAACCGCTTTTAAATTCTGTCAGACCTTACCTTGACAAAACGCGCCTGCGGGCTAGAATACGAAACTGCTTCCGAACGGCAGCCCGCTAACGGAGATATGGCCGAGTGGCTGAAGGCGGCGGTTTGCTAAACCGTTATGGGTCACAAGCCCATCGCAGGTTCGAATCCTGCTATCTCCGCCATTAACTTTGAGAGGTCAGAGGTCAGAGGTCAGAGGTCAGTGAAGGAGACGAGAATCCTTTCTTCTACTGACCTCTCGTCTCTGACCTCTGACCTCTTTTACTTATGATTCGCGTTCGTTTCGCTCCATCGCCAACCGGCTACCTGCACATCGGTGCCGCGCGCTCCGCGCTCTTTAACTGGCTCTATGCCCGGCGCGAGGGTGGGAAGTTCCTGCTCCGCATCGAAGACACCGATCTGCAACGCTCGACCGATGAATCGACACGCTCGATCTTCGAGGGCTTGCAGTGGCTCGGCCTCGATTACGATGAGGAAGTCGTCTTTCAATCCGCGAACGCCGACCAGCACCGGGCGGCGGCTGTGCAACTGGTGGACGAGGACAAGGCTTACCGCGACTTCACGCCAAAGGAGGAGCGCGGCGGCGATGCGAACGTCAAACAGGAGATCGCCAAGCGCGCCCGCCGCGACGCCGATGAGGGAGTCGATCACCGCAGCAATCCGTACCGCGAGTTGCCGCTGGAGGAATCGAAGCAGCGCGCGGCTGACGGTGAGTTGTTCGCGGTGCGCTTAAAAGTCCCGCGCGAAGGCCGCTCTGTTTTCGAGGACGGCGTCTTCGGCACGCAGGAGCGCGACTACGCGGAGATCGAAGACCTCGTGTTACTGCGTTCCGACGGCCACCCGCTCTACAACTTGTCAGTTGTGTGCGACGACATCGCGATGCAAATCACGGACGTGATTCGCGGGCAGGATCACCTGACGAATACGCACAAGCAGGTTCTCATTTACGAGGCGCTCGGCGCACCCATCCCGCGCTTCGCGCACCTGCCGCTGATCCTCGCGCCGAACAAAGGCAAGCTCTCGAAGCGCAAGCACGGCGCGGTCGTCTCACTGACCACGTATCGCGACCGCGGCTTTTTGCCCGAAGCGTTTCGCAACGCGCTGGCGCTCCTCGGTTGGTCCCCCGAAGGCGAACAAGAGATCATGCCGCTCGACGAGTTGCGCGAGAAGTTTTCACTTAAGGGTGTTCACCACTCGCCCGCCGTCTTTAATTTCAGCGAGTCAGACCCGCGTCAGTGGACGGATCAAAAGGCGCTCTGGATGAACGCCGAGTACATTCGTACGATGCCGCTCGACGAGTTGCTACCCGCTTTGCGCGCCGAGTTAAAAGCGGCAGGGCTGTGGCGGCCGGAGTATGAGACGAGCGAGCACAAGTGGTTCGAGAAGACGATCAACTTGATCCGCGAGCGGTTCTACACGCTCAAGGATTTCTCCGGTCAGGGCCGCGCCTATTTCGCCGACGATTTCGAGTTCGACGCGGCGGCCGTCGCCAAGAATCTGAAGAAAGAGCCGCGCCTGAAAGAGTTGCTGCCGGGGCTGGCCGGACAGATTGAACAAGCCGAGCCGTTCAACGCTGAAACGGCGGAGGCGGCACTGCGCCATTTCGCGGAAGCAGCGGGCGTCAAAGCCGCACTGCTCATTAATGCCTCGCGCACCGCGCTCACGGGACAGGCCGTTGGTCCCTCGATGTTTGAAGTCTTCGACATCATCGGCCGCGAATGCTCCGCCCGTCGCCTGCGCGCGGCGGCGGAGATGATTTAACTTTCAACCAGAGCGCGATTGTTTTTGTCCCTGCGGAATTACCGAGATAACCACATGATCAAGAATTTGCCTACCGCACTGCTTTTCGTTCTTTCGC
>JACCRA010000789.1 GCA_013813825.1 Pyrinomonadaceae bacterium
GGCGGGGGCGTCGGCCCCGGCCGCGGCGGCAACACCGGTGGCGGCGACCGCAACGACGGCGGCGGCGGCCCCGGCGGCGGCGGTGGCGGCACTGATTACAAACGCACCTTCTCGCCGAAGGAGGTGACGCGCAAAGCCACGATTTTGACGCGCCCTGAGCCGCAATATACCGAGGAAGCGCGCAAGAACAGCGTCACCGGCGAAGTGACGATCCGCGCCGTTTTGTCGTCCAACGGGCAGATTACAAACATCACACCCTTGAAGCGGTTGCCTGACGGATTGACGGAGAAGGCGATTGCCGCTGCCCGCCAGATCAGATTTACGCCGGCGGAGAAGGACGGCCGTCCCGTCTCGCAGTACATTACGCTCGTCTATAATTTCAATATTTACTGAGGAGAAGCGAAGATACTTAAAGCGAGGGGGCCATGATGCGTGACGCGCATCGTGGCCCCCTCGCTTTGTCGTTTGCCGTTCGAGTCGCTACCCGATCATTTGTTCAACCACTTGCTTGATGCGCATGACGCCTTCCTGTAAGCGTTCGAGCGAGGTCGCGTAAGAGATGCGGATAAAGCCTTCCGCGCCGAAGCCGGCCCCGTCAGTAACGACTGTCTGCACTTCGTCAATCAGCTTATCAGCGAAATCGCCCGATGTTCGCACCTCGCCGCGCAGGCAGCCGCGAATGTCCGGAAAAGCATAAAAAGCTCCTTCAGGTTGGAAGCACCGCCAGCCGGGAATTTCGGACAGCGCGCCTAACAGCCACTCGCGCCGGCGCTCGTACTCCGCGAGCATCCGCGCGACACACGACTGCTCGCCGTTGAACGCGGCGGCGGCGGCGTGCTGCGAGATCGAAGTCGCATTGCTGGTCGAATGGCTTTGCAACTTAAGCATCGCCTTTGTCCACGCGGCGGGCGCCAGCGAGTAGCCGATCCGCCAGCCGGTCATCGCATAAGTTTTGGAGAAAGAGCCGGCGATGCACAAACGTGCGCGCAACTCCGGCGCGAGCGTTGCGGCGGTGAATACTCTGGCCGGAGCATAAGCGAAGCGTAAATAACATTCGTCCGAAATCGCGTGAATGTTGTGTTCGGCGACAACTTCGAGAATCCGCTCAAATTCTCGCGGCTCGATCACGCGCCCCGAAGGATTCGAGGGCGAGTTGATAATGATCAGTTTCGTGCGCGGCGTGATCGCGCGCTCGACCTGTTCGGCGGTCAACTCGAATTCCGTCTCCTCCGTCTCGATAAAGATCGGCGTCGCGCCCGCGAAGGTGACGATTTCGGGAAACGTCACCCAGTAAGGTTTCGGAATCAACACCTCGTCGCCGGGGTTGACCAGCGACAAGACAGCATTAAAGATCGCCTGCTTGCCGCCCGCCGTTGCCATCACTTCCGGAAAGTCATAGCTAACGGCAGCGCCAAACTCTCGCCGGTAATAGTCGAGAATTGCTTCTTGCAGCAGGCGCGTCCCGCCCGTCGGGGTGTACTTCGTCTTGCCGGCCTGCAACGCCTCGACCGCCGCTTGTTTAATGTGCTCAGGCGTGTCGAAGTCCGGCTCGCCCGCGCCGAGGTCGACGACATCGACGCCCGTCGCGCGCATCGTCAGAGCCTTCTGCATCGCCCCGAGCGTCGAAGATGGGCGCATCTTCCCGACGGCCTCGGAGACAGGAAAAGTTTTAGCCGCGGCATTAGTCGTCATAGCAACAAGTTATTGGTTGAGAGACTTTTCCATTGGCGTGAATCAGTTGCTCCGCTCATTCGCGGATCGATCCCTTGCCGAATTTTTGCTCCATGCGTATTTCGACCGAGTCCGGCACTAATCCCTTGATCGTGCCGCCGAGTTGGAAAACTTCCTTAACGAGGCGGGAACTAACGTAAGAATAAGCCTCGGCGGGCATCATGAACACCGTCTCGATGCGTGGCTCCAGCCGCCGGTTCATCAGCGCCATCTGCAATTCGTACTCGTAATCCGAGAAAGCGCGAATGCCGCGCACCACCGCGTCGGCCCCGCGTTCGACGGCGTACTTCATCAGCAGTCCCTCGAAATTATCCACTAGCAATTGGCAGCCGCGACCTTCAATTCCAACGAGCACTTCCTGCAACATCTCGCGCCGCTCTTCCAGATTAAACAGCGGTTGCTTCGCTGGATTGACGACGACCGCGACGACGATCTCATCGAACAGCTTGCACCCGCGCTCGATAATGTCGAGGTGGCCGTTCGTCACGGGGTCGAAAGAGCCGGGATAAATGGCGCGTCGCATACAAGGGAACTTGCCTGTGGTGGCTGGAGTTGAAATCCGTGGGAGAAATTAGCACAGGCGGGAAATGTTTGTCGAAGATAAAGGAAAGACGCATTGCGGCGCGCAGGTTCCGGGACTAGAATCGGATGAACGGGAGGTGTCCATGTCACAGCAACCGATGATGGCCGACCTGCAAAACTTGTCGCCCTTCACGCTCAACATCAAGTCATTAAGATTGACTGAAAAGCAATTTGAGAAACTATGCCGCGATAACCGCGATCTCCGGATCGAACTCACCGCCGAAGGAGAACTGATTGTTATGCCCCCCACCGGATCAGTGACAGGTTGGCGCAACAGTAAAATCAATTACCTCATCATGCAATGGACCGAGAAGGACGGGACCGGATTGTGCTTTGACTCTTCAACTCTCTTCACTCTCCCGAATGGCGCTAAACGCTCGCCTGATGTCTCATGGATCAGGCGTGAGAGGTGGGAAGCTTTAACGCGAAAAGAGCAAGAGGGCTTCAGCCCGATCTGCCCGGACTTCGTGATCGAGCTTCGCTCTCCGACCGACAGCCTTTCCAAGTTAAAGCTGAAGATGGAAGAGTACCTCGCCAACGGTGGGCTGTTGGGCTGGCTTATTGATCCGCGCTATCAGCGTGTTTACATTTATCGACCCGGCTCTCCTGGCGAGTGTTTGGAAAACCCGCAGACTGTCTCCGGCGATCCGGTGCTACCCGGATTCGTTCTCCGCGTGCCGGAAATCTGGGAACCTTGACAGAGCCGGCGGGCGATGATTCAATAGCCAACGGTACAAACGTGGTGAGTTAAGGCGACTTGCGGCCACGTAAAATAACCTGCTAAACAGCTCGGCGCTCCGCTTACGGAATCAGCCCGCATCCCGGCTCTCGTTGGAAGCCCCGCGTTGTTTAACGCGGGGCTTCTTTTTGAGCTATCAGCCATCCGCGATCAGCATTAGTTTTTTGCTTTTGCTGATAGCTGATACCTGATAGCTGAAGGCTTAAGTTATGAACGATTTTTTGAAGGCGCTGAAAGAACGCATCGTCGTTTTCGACGGCGCGATGGGGACCAATCTTCAAACGCAGAACTTGACGGTGGACGACTACGGTGGGCCGCAGTTCGAGGGCTGCCCGGAACATCTGCTCGTCAGCCGCCCTGCCGCCATCGAGCACGTTCACAGCGCGTTTCTCGAAGTCGGTTGTGACGTGATCGAAACCAACTCGTTCGGAGCGATCCCCTACGTGCTCGGCGAGTACGGCATCGCCCACATGGCTTACAAGTTGAACGTCAAAGCCGTGCAGCTCGCTAAACGCATCGCCTCGGACTATTCGACTAAAGATCATCCCCGCTGGGTCGCCGGCTCCATCGGGCCGGGGACCAAGTCGCCGACCCTCGGCCACATTTCCTACGCGGAACTCAAGGCCGCCTACGCCGAACAGGTACGCGGATTGATGGACGGCGGCGTGGACTTGCTAATCGTCGAAACCTGTCAGGATTTGTTGCAGACGAAAGGCACGCTGGCGGCCATTTTCGAGGAGTTTGCGCGCAGAGGGCAGCGCGTGCCGGTCATCGCGCAGGTGACGATTGAGCCGTGGGGCACGATGCTGCCCGGCACTGAGATCAGCGCGGCGCTAACGGCGCTTGCGCCGTTTCCCGTTGACGTGCTCGGCATGAATTGCGGCACCGGGCCGAAGAACATGACGGAGAGCCTTCGCTATCTCTGCGAAAACGCGCCGCTGCCCGTCTCCGTGCTGCCG
>JACCRA010000800.1 GCA_013813825.1 Pyrinomonadaceae bacterium
ATCCCGAGGCTTCCGTGGAGCGAGAACTTCGACGGGATGGCTGTGAACACGATTCCGGCTCACTGGGTCAACACCACGATGAAGTTCGCGGTGCGCGGACTCGAAGGCGGCAACCGCGTGCTCGTCAAGACGACGGAAGGATCTTCGCTCCTGAGCCGCGCGCGCGCTTATATGGGGCCGTCCAATCTCTCGGATTACACTGTGGAAGCCGACATCCTCGCGACGCAGAAGCGACGGCAACAGGGCGACGCCGGAGTGATCGCGCAACGATACGTCCTCGCGCTCTACGGCAACAGCCAAATGCTGCACCTTGAACCGTGGCAGCCCGAAACGGCGCGCACCATCACGATGCCCTTCGCATGGAAGCCAGACGCTTGGTATCGCATGAAGCTCTCGGTCGAGAATCTGCCCGACGGCAAAGTGCGGGCGCGCGGCAAAGTTTGGCCCGCCGGCGAACAGGAGCCAGCCGTGTGGATGATCGAGCGCGTCGATCCGCTCCCTAATAAACAGGGCGCGCCCGGCATCTTCGGCAACGCGCTGGCCGAGATTTATTTCGACAACTTGAAAGTGACTCCGAATAAGTAGAAGGAATCTGACGATGCCGCAAGCCGAGCCACAAACCGACGCGCACGACGCCACACAACCGACGCCGGAGCGCATCTTGCAAACGCTCACGGCCTACCAACAGAGCGCGGCCTTGAAAGCCGCGATTGAGTTAGACGTATTCACCGCCATTGCTGAAGGCGACAACACGACCGCTAAGCTCGCCGCGCGTTGTCAGGCCGCCGAGCGCGGCGTGCGGATACTCTGTGACGGCCTGACCGCCTTGCAGTTTCTGGGCAAAGAGGGCGGGAGTTATCGGCTCACGCCGGAATCGGAGCTTTTTCTCAACCGCCGCTCGCCGGCTTACGTCGGCGGCGTGTCTGGCTTCGTCTCACGACCGTACCTGATGGACGCCTTTCAGAATCTGGCCGAGTGTGTCCGCAAAGGTGGCACGGCGCTGCCGGAGCAAGGCACGGTGACGGCGGAAAATCCGATCTGGGAAGACTTCGCGCGCAGCATGGTGGCGATGATGCGCCCGCCGGCGGAAGCCATTGCGGAGATCACCGGCGCGGCGCGGATGGGGCGGTGTAAGATACTCGACATCGCGGCGGGTCACGGCATCTTCGGCATCACCCTCGCGCAATATAACCCGCAGGCCGAAGTCTTCGCCGTTGACTGGCCGAACGTCTTGGGGATTGCGCGCGAGAACGCCGCCAGCGCGGGCGTCGCCTCGCGCTATCACCTGATGCCCGGCAGCGCGTTCGAGATCGAGTTCGGCGATGGTTACGATCTCGTTTTGTTGACTAACTTCTTCCACCACTTCGATCCGCCGACCTGCGAGACGTTGATGCGTAAGGTTTACGCCACGCTAAAAGACGGCGGACGCGCCGTGACGCTCGAATTCGTGCCGGACGAAGATCGCGTCTCACCGCCCGCCGTCGCCACTTTCGCGATGGTCATGCTCGCCTCGACCCCGTCCGGCGACGTTTATACTTTCTCTGAATACGAACAAATGTTTCGTAATGCCGGTTTCGCGCACAGCGTCGGCCACCCCGCGCCGCCGGGACACATCATCGTCTCGCAAAAATAGTCAACTTTGCTGAGTTGCCAAAGAGGCCGCATCAATTCTATGAATAAAGTTTTTCTCTTTTCTACCTTTTGCCTTTTGCTTATTGCCTTTTGCCTTTTGCCTTCTTCCGAGGCTTCCGATCCCGGCGGTGGCGATTGGCCGATGTGGGGCGGGACGCCCGACCGCAACATGGTGTCGCACATGAAGGGGCTGCCGACGACGTGGGACGTGAAGGCGAAGAAGAACGTCAAGTGGGTAGCGACTCTCGGCTCGCAAACCTACGGCAACATGGTCGTCTCCGGCGGCACGGTCTTCGTAGGAACCAACAACGAGGGCTTGCGCGATCCCGCCATTAAGGGCGACAAGGGCGTGGTGATGGCATTTAACGAAGCGGACGGGGCGTTTCTGTGGCAGATGGTTCACGACAAGCTGGCCGCCGGCCGGGTCAACGACTGGCCGTATCAGGGCGTCGCTTCTTCACCGCTGGTCGAAGGCGAGAGGCTCTACTACGTCTCAAACCGGGCGGAGCTAATGTGCCTCGACACCAAAGGCTTTCGCGACAAAGAAAATGACGGTCCCGTGACGGACGAGAAGCTGACCGGCGAGACAAACGGCGACATCGTGTGGCGCTATGACATGATGGAAGAGGTCGGCTCGCTGCCGCACAACCTCGCTAATTCGTCGCCCGTCGCCCACGGCGATTTGATTTTCGTCAGCACCTCGAACGGGCAGGACGAGAGCCACGTCAACGTGCCGTCACCGAAGTCGCCCGCGCTCATCGCCGTCAATAAGAAGACCGGCAAGCTCGCTTGGGAAGATAATTCGGTCAACGAGAAAATCCTGCACGGCCAATGGGCTTCCCCAACCGTGGGGACAATCGGCGGCGTGGTGCAAGTCGTCCACGGGCAAGGCGACGGCTGGATTCGCGGCTACGAGGCCATGACCGGCAAGAAGCTGTGGGAGTTCGACACCAATCCGAAGGATTCCGTCTGGCCGAAGACGCGCAACGAATTGATCAGCACGGCGGTCGTGTACGAAGACAAGGTCTATATCTCGAACGGCCAAGACCCGGAGCACGGCGAAGGCGTCGGCCACATGTACTGCATCGACGCCACCAAGCGCGGCGACATCACCAAAACCGGCATGGTCTGGCACTACGACAAAATCCGCCGCTCGATCTCCACGCCCGCGATCAAGGATGGCATTCTTTATCAAGCCGACTTCAGCGGCTTTCTCCACGCCCTTGATGCCAAGACCGGCCAAGTCTATTGGACCCACGACGTGTTCGCCGCCGTCTGGGGATCGCCGATGCTCATTGACGGCAAGCTCTACCTCGGCGACGAAGACGGCGATGTGGTGATCTTGCAGGAAGGCAAAACCAAGAAAGTCCTCAGCGAGATCAACATGAGCAGTTCCGTCTATTCGACACCCGTGCCCGCCAACGGCGCGCTCTACATCGCCAACCGCAATCAGCTTTACGCGCTGGCGGAAGGAGCGCAGACCGCGCCGCCCCCCGTTGCGGCTCCCACACCGACGCCAGCGCCCAAGCCGCGCGCCGCCGAATAATAAGTTCAAGAGTGACTAAAAGGTGAAGCGATGAAACAAGTCTTAGCTCTCTGTCTTTTTCTCTGCCTGACAGTCTCAGCGCAAGCGCAAAACTGGCCGTCGTTTCGCGGGCCGAACGCTTCCGGCGTCGCCGAAGGCAAACAAGCAATGCCGGTCAAGTGGGACGCCGCCAAGTCTGAGAACGTCGCTTGGAAGACACCGATCCCCGGCCTCTCGCACGCCAGCCCCGTCGTCTGGGGCGATAAGGTTTTCGTCATCACGGCGATCAGCAGCGACGCCGGAAACCTGACTTTCAAAGCGAAGGATCGCGGCATCGGCCTCGCGCGCGACGACGTAAAGCACACGTGGCGGATGTACTGCCTCGACAAGCGGACGGGCAAGATTTTGTGGGAGCGCACGGCGCACGAAGGCGTGCCGCGCGCGAAGCGTCACGTAAAGGCGAGCCAAGCCAATTCGACGCCCGCGACTGACGGCCAGCACGTCGTGGCGTTGATGGGTTCAGAAGGCTTGTTCGCCTATGACACACACGGCAAGCTGCTCTGGAAGCAAGACCTCGGCGTTTTGAACCCGGGACTCGCCGACGATCCGTCTTCGGAATGGGGGCATTCGAGTTCGCCGATCATCTACCGTGGCCTTGTCATCGTCCAAGCCGACGGGCACAAGCAATCGTTCATCGCCGCTTACAACGTGAAAGACGGCAAACAAGTTTGGCGCACGGAGCGCGGCGAGTTGCCAACGTGGAGTCCACCAACCCTCTACGAAGGCAAGACGCGCACGGAACTGATCAGCAACGGCGGGCGCTTCATCCGCGGCTACGATCCGCTGACCGGCAAAGAACTCTGGCGCTTCAACGATCACGACCGCGAAGTGAAGATGCCCGCGCCTGTCGTCGGCCACGATCTGATCTTCATCACCGGCGGCTACCCGCCCGGCAGCCCCGCCTACGCTTTTCGTCCCGGAGCAAACGGCGACATCTCGCTCAAGGAAGGGCAAGAGTCGAACCAGTTTCTCGCCTACCGCCTTGACCGCGGCAGCTCCTACACCGGCACGCCACTCATCTACGGCGACATCATGTACATCTGCGGCGACAACGGCGTGTTGAGCGCATATCAAGCGAAAACCGGCGAGCGCATATATCAGGAACGACTGCCGAGCACCTTCAGCGCCTCGCCCGTCGCGGCCGACGGCAAAATTTACCTCGCCAGCGAAGACGGCGAAGTCTTCGTCGTCCGTGCCGCTCCGAAGTACCAACTGCTGGGGACCAGTTCGATGGGCGAAGCCCTGATGGCGACGCCCGCCATCTCCGACGGGCTGCTGATCGTGCGCGGGCAGAATCATGTGTACGGGATCGCGGAGCGGGCGGCGGCAAAGTCGCAGCGATAACGCACATGGCAGAGACGAGGGGTGCTGTGCCTGCCCGCCGCGCGACTCGCTTGAGGAGAGAAGCAGATGAAGCTCTTTCTTGCATTCGCAATTGTTCTGCTTTGCACGGCTCTTCCCCTGCAAAGCCTTGTGACCGCGCAAGAACAACTATCCCAATCTTCTCCCCTGCCGAAACCAGACGTGCGCTTGGCAGTAATTCTCGAAAAGCTAGGGGAAAAGGCGCGGCAGTACCGCGAGAACCAAACTTTACTGCTCACAACTTGGCGTACTAAGCAACAGTATTTCAAAACTGACCTCACGACTCCCAAAGGCAAGCCGAAGGAATACGAGGGGCAGAGTCTCGTCATCCGTCGTCCTTTGCCGGACCAGCCGGCTGAAAGCGGACTTTTCATTATCGGGAAATGGGAAGAAACGAAGGCGCAAGCCGCACAGAGACCAGACCGTAGTCTCAAAGAAGCGAAGGCTTATCCCTTCATCAGCGAAGTGGATTTTTTGCTGGCGCAAGAACAGGCGAACTATCAATTCAGCGACGGCGGGCAGGAAGACGTTCGGGGACGCAAAGCTCACGTCATCAATTTTGTTCCGGTCACATATGAAGCTCCCAAGATATTCAAAGAGAACGGCAAGAAACGTTTTTCCGCCGCGCCGCGACAAGGCAGAATCCTCGTTGACGCTGAAAGCTACGATGTCCTGCAAATTGATCGGGCACTGATCGAAAACTATCAACTGCATTTAGACGGCGGCTTCGAGAGAAAGGGAATCTTCTTTATCACACGCCCCAGCGTCGATTTGCGATGGGAAAGATGGGATTCCACCCTCAGATTCAAAAAGTACAGTCTCCACAAGGCGGAACAGGGATTATGGCTGCCGGAATCACATGAGACATTTTGGTTTGTCAGGGGCGCGCGTGAGCCGGT
The DNA here is from genome assembly GCA_013813825.1 of Pyrinomonadaceae bacterium. GTDB lineage: Bacteria > Acidobacteriota > Blastocatellia > Pyrinomonadales > Pyrinomonadaceae > JACCRA01. The sequence continues at coordinate 5,479 of JACCRA010000800.1, forward strand.
TTCTAAAACCTACGTCTCTTTCGACTACAAACGTTTTCATGCGGATGTCAAAGTTTTAGATGACGTAGAGATTATGAATGAAAAACAGGATGAGAAAGAGATTCCATAAATGATCCGCGCGCGCCTTCATTGCATCGCAGGCTGCGCATAATCCGTCCGCCGCTCCGTGTTTTCTCATGCCCATAGCATTTGATTTTCAACCCTGCACCCGCCTCGTCTTCGGCGAAGGCGCGCTTGAGCGGCTCGGCGAGTTGGCGCGCGAGTTGGGTTTTCGGCGGACGCTGCTCGTCGCGGATCGCGGCCTCGTCGAGTCCGGCCATGTTGATGAAGCCCTCACGCCGCTGAAAAAAGTCGGCAGCGAGGTCTTATCCTTTCACGACTTCGACGTGAATCCCGACACGCGGATGATCGAGCGGGGCCGCGACTTCGCCGCACCGCTTGAAATTGACTCGATCATCGGCCTCGGCGGCGGCTCGTCGCTCGACTGCGCGAAGGGCATCAACTTTTTGCTGACCAACGGCGGACAGATGAAGGACTATTGGGGCTATGGCAAAGCGACCAAGCCGATGCTTCCCATGATCGGTGTGCCGACCACCGCCGGGACGGGCAGTGAGGCGCAGTCTTACGCGCTCATCTCCGAATACGAAACGCGCGTCAAGATGGCTTGCGGCGACAGACAGGCGGCGTTTCGCGTCGCGTTGCTCGATCCGCTGCTCACCGTCTCGCAGCCCGCGCAAGTCACCGCCGCCGCCGGCTTCGACGCCCTCGCGCACGCCGTCGAAACTTACGTGACGACGAAGCGCAATCCGCTCTCCGAGATGTTCTCGCGCGAGGCGTGGCGGCTACTCGCGGGTAACTACGAGCGCGTGCTCTCGCACCCGCACGACACAGAGGCACGCGGACGAATGCAACTCGGCGCGCACTTCGCCGGCATCGCGATTGAAAATTCGATGCTCGGCGCGACGCACGCCTGCGCCAACCCGCTAACGCAACACTATGGCACGACGCACGGCGTCGCCATCGCCGCCCTGCTCCCGACTGTAGTGCGTTGGAATAGCCCAAGCGTCGCGGAGCGCTACCGCGAATTCGCCGCGCTCTTGCCGAATAATCAACCAGACAACGACGGCCTCGCGCGCCGACTCGAAGAACTCGCGGCGGCGGCCAGTCTCCCGACTAAGTTATCCGCGCTCGACATTCCACAAAATGCCCTCCCGTTGCTCGCGGAAAACGCGG
>JACCRA010000337.1 GCA_013813825.1 Pyrinomonadaceae bacterium
GCAACAGCCGCGCGCTCTCCTCACTCTCGGCGCGCAATTGCGCGTCGGCCTCGCACAATGCCTCTTGCTCTTCAAAGACGCTCGCCAGACGCTCGCGCAAACGCTCTGTCTGCGCCGTTACGTCGGCGACTCGCTTTTCCAGCGACACGGATTGCTCTTGTTGATAGGCACGCTCGCGTTCGCGCCGGTCACGTTGCAGCGCGGCATCGGCCACCGCCGCCCGCGCCGCCGCCATCTCTTCCTCGCGCTCGCGGGCATCGGCCGTCGCGCCGCGCGCCTCTTCCTCGCGCGTCCCCAAACTCTCCGCCAGCGTCCGCTCCACTTCGTTGGCTCCGTCGAGGTGTTCGCGCAACTCGATCAGCAGCGCAGTCAACTCGTGCTCGTCGGCCACATAGACGCGCCGCAGCAACTCGCGCAACTCCTCGCGCAACTGCCGGTAGCGGCGCGCTTTCGCCGCCTGCCGGCGCAGACTCCCGACCTGCCGCTCGATCTCGGAAACGATGTCCGAGACGCGCCGCAGATTCGCACGCGCGCCTTCGAGCCGCGCCTCGGCGGCGCGCTGGCGGACACGGAACTTGGTGATGCCAGCCGCTTCCTCGATTAACGTGCGCCGGTCCATCGGCTTCGCTGAGAGAATCTGCCCGATGCGCCCCTGCTCGATGATCGCATAGTGCGCGCCTGACAGCCCCGTGCCCGAAAACAAATCCTGAATGTCGCGCAAGCGGCAGGCGCGCCCGTTCAACAGGTACTCGCTTTCGCCGTCGCGGTACAGCCGCCGCGTCACCGATACCGTCTCCCCCGGCGCGAAACCGAGCGCAAGGCGACGCGGACGCCAGTGGCGTTTGTGCTGCGCCTTCGCCGTTAGGGCCTCCGGCGTCGGCGCGGCCGCCAGAGTGTTATCGCCATCGGTGGTAATGTCATCCCCGTTGTCTGCGCCAAGCGATTGGTCCCCGAACTGGTCTTCTACCACGTTCGCGCCACCAGCCGCTTCGATGGCGGCCGTAGCCGGCGCGACGATGACTTCCGCCTGCTCGTCTATCTCTTCGAGCGCCGAGTCGATGTCGTCGATCTCCGGCTCGTCCTCCGACGATTCGTCGCGCACCAGATGCAGCACCACCTCCGCCATCCCGCTCGGCGGCCGGCTGCGCGCACCCTGAAAGATCACGTCCTTCATTTCGCCGCCGCGCAGATTCTTCACCCGCTGCTCGCCGAGCACCCACGAGATCGCGTCCGAGACGTTGCTGTTGTGGACGATCATATTGCCCGCGACGAAATTGTGCGTCCCGGCCACGCTCAGATCGTAAACCCATTCGTCTTCCGGCGTGATCTCATTGATGCTGACGATCTCATCCCAGTACACGTCGGAAGTCGCCAGCGTCGTCAGCCGCTCTAACTCACCGCGCGCGCCTTCGGACTGGTCCCCTAAACAATTGATCTGCTCGATCACTTCAAGCAATCCGCCCCGGCTGGCTTCGCAGCGCCCTTCGACGTAGGCCGCCAGCTTGGGATGCCCGCGCCGGTTGGCTTTAATTTTCACGCCCGCCGCGCGCGCGGCTTCTTTCACCAGCGCGCACACGCCGGGGACCAGATCGTGATTCGGGTTAGAGGCCGCAGACATCTCGCGTAGCGTCGCAAGCGTGCGCCGCTTTTCCCCGACGAATGAGAGTTGCGCGGCGGCGCGGCGCAACTGTTCCGTACCGTAGATTAAGACCGAGTAATAAGTCCTGCGTCGCTTGGCGACAGTGTTGCTGGCGTATTTTTCTTTCGTGCGGAGGAGCGCGAACACGCCCTGCCGCAGCAGCAGCGCGACGACCTGCCGGGCCAGTTTCTCACTGGCGGTAGCGTACTCGATATAGGCGTGCGCGTGCTTGCCGTCGCTTCCTACTGGTTTAGCACAGACGTAAGCATCGCCCTCGAACAGCCCCGACAAAAAAGCCCACTGCGTGGCGGGGTCGGCGTGGAAGAGTTGCGGCGGGATTTCCTTCTCCGCCGAAGTGGAGTTGACGGGAAAGTTAAACAAGCGTTCTAGCGTCACGCCTAGTGTGCGTGAGTAGATCAGGCTGTCTTCAGCCTCCGGTTTGTAATGGTAGCGGTGCGTGTCCAAGCCGAACAATACTTGAGCCAAGCGCTCGAACTCGTCATTGATCGCTTGATCGGAGTTGACGAACCAGACTTGATTCGCCGCCGTGTTGCGGCCTTCAGCGATCAGCAGCCCGCAGAAGCGAGCCAATTCCGGCGTGAAGCGCAACGGCAAGCGAAGTTGGCCGGAGCCTTTGGATTTGAGACGCCCGTCGAACGGCGGATCGAGCTGCGCCGTATCGGAGAGCTTCATCAGCGTCGTCGCACCAATGGCCTGCCCATCGAGCAACCCCTTGAGCAAAGAGGAAGGCACGCCCGCGCCGCGCGTCAACGCCGACCACGTCCCGAACTTCGCGCGCGCCTCGCCCGCCCACTCGCGCAACGCGGGCGAGGCGGGAATGTAAACATTGTCGCCTTCACGGAACTGTCGGAGAACTTCGAGCGGAGACAGGGTGACTTCGCCGCCCTGAGTTGGGAGGCGGCGCGGCACCGCCAGCCGCACGCCAACTGCCAACTCCTCCGCTTTCAACGCCCGCAGGCGTCCGCCCTCAAGCGTGAACAGCGGATGGTACGGCGTGGCCGTAACTTCCCGCCCGGAGCGCGTCCGCACCCGCAGCAGATGCGGCGTCGCCTGACGCTTGACGAACGCCGCCACGGGACGCGGCTCTAGCCGGAGCGTCGCCGGATTCAGCGATAGAATTTCGACTTGATGTGGATTGTGGCGCGTCAGCGTTCCGTCGTCCATCGTCTCGACGGCCGGGGCGTCCGCCAACGCGGCTTGGACCAGTTCGCGGATCGGCACGTCGCGGCCGTCGGCCAGCGTTATCAGCGTGTCGCCGCTAACGCATTTGCCGCAACCGTTCGGACCGACGATAGCGGTGATGCCGTCGCCGGTGAAGACGAGTTCGGTATGGTCGGCGAAGGATTTGAAGCCGGTGATTTCTAAGCGTTGTAGTCTGAACATGCGTGCGTTTTCCGTCGGTGGTCCCGTACAGGACTAACAGCCAAACATACAGCCGCTAGAGCGCGGTGAAGGAGAGGCCCACTATATGTGGGTAAAACCACGATGTCAACTGGCTTTTGGGAGAAGCTAGAAGGCAAAAGGCAAAGGGCAAAAGGCAAAAGCTAAAGCAACGGATGGGGAGCGAAATCCGAGCAAAGGCCCGCCATCAATGGTATCCATTAGGCCACGCGAGCACTTACTCTTCCGGCTCGTCTCTCACTTTTGCCTCTTGCCTTTCATTACTGCACCAACTCACGCCGTGCGTACAGCAGCAACTCGACGCCGGGGCGCAGTCGGTAAACGCCGCCAACGCGCTGGTAGCTCGCGCCGAGGGCGGCGCGGGCTTGGGACTCCTGCGTGGACTTAACGATGATCACGTCCTGGTCAACGGGGGCGCTGAGTTGGCCGGCGTAGCCGACGCGTTTGTAATCGCGCAAGTACCACGGCATCGGCCAGTAGTCGGGCGAGGCGCTGTTAATGCGCGCGTCGTAACGCGAACCCGTGCGCGCGGCGATCCGTTCGACCTCCTCCATCATGCGGTCGAACTCACGGCTGGTGTGCGCATAGACGTAAAGATAGCTATCGTCGTCGTAATGCACGAAGTTAATCTGGTAGGTCTGATATAAATGCACGGCGACGGCGAGCGCCAGCGGCACTAGTGCGACGAGTAGCCCTTGCGTCATGCGCCGGCCTCCGCCCCTGCCTAACAGATAAAGCGACTGCACGGCGTATCCGGCGATCAGCGCGAGCGGCGCAAGCATACTCAAGACGAGCCACGGCGTCTTGTACGGCACTAAAGAGTAGGCCGCGATCATGCCGCCGGCCCACAGCGCGGCGAAGACGGGAAAATGTTCGCGCGGACGCCACACGGCGAAGAGCGCGCCCACACTTCCGAGCAGCACGAGTGGCGACTCGATCTGAAAAAGCCATTTGGCATATGTCAAGAAAGGCTTGCGGTGGAAGTCGCTGGTTCCCGTGTCCTGCCAGATGGCGTATGCCCTGAGCGCATCCAACACGCCTTTGGCATGGGTGAAGAATGAAGAGAAGAAGAGGATGTTGACGAACAGAAAAACGCAGAGTCCGACGGCGAACAGCAGCCCCAGACGCGGCCACCCGCCGAGGCGTTGAATTAGTCCGCCCGCCGCGCCGCCATCCGCCGTCGCCGCTTCGGTCTGACGGCGCAGCTTCTTCCTATCCCTTTTGCTGGCCTGCTGTTCTTCGTTCCGCCGCGCACGCCCCCGCGCCAGCCGCGCGTAGCCCCATGCCACCGCCCATGCGATCAGCAGCACGCCAACTGAGATGAACGCCGTCTCTTTGGTCGCGAACAGCAACGCCAGAGCGATCCATCCGGCCAGCCAGTACCACGAGCGCGCACCGTCGTTGGTCCATAGCATCGCCGCGACAACGCTCAAACACAACCCGACGAAGAAGGTTCCGATCCTAAAAAACTGCGGCCAATACACCGCGCCGAGCGCGGCCAGCACCAGCGCGATGGCGGCGGCTCCCGCCATCGCCAGTTTCCGCAGGTCGTCGGTTAGTGGTTTCGTCTGGCGCTCGTAGAACTTCAGCGCCGCGACGACAAGGCCAAGCGTGAAGAAGACGAACAGCATCTCGTGAATGTAATAGCGCGAGAAGAAGACCATGCCGGGCGAGACGGCGAGCAGGACGGCGGCGGCGAGCGCGCCGATCATACCGATTTGCCGCCGTAGCGAGAGCGCCAGCCACACCACGCCGACGCCGAACGCCGCCGTGATGAGACGGATCAGCGTTGTGCTCAGCATTCCCCACCGATCCGCGAGGTAAGCCAATGGTGCGGTAAAGTAGTAGAGCGTCGGCCCGTGATAGTTCGACGGATCGTAATGGTAAGCGCCGGAACGGATCAGATTGTTGAGGAAGAAGCCGTTCACGCCTTCGTCGTGGTGCAGCGGCTTCAAGTCCAGTTCGTAGCAACGCAGCACCGCCGCCACGAGCAGCACGACGACGCACGCGACGAGCCACTCGCGGCGGGACATTTCCGCGCCCGTTGTTGCCGGCAGAGTCGCCGCGCCGGGGTCCGTGCTGGTTTCTCTGATGCCGGCCGTCAGGTCTGATTCAGTCGCGTCGGCCGGCCGCTTACTGGCGCGCGATTTGGTAGAGGCGGTAGCCACCTGTTTCACCAACCTTCTCGAATTTTTGGAAGAAATTTTCGTTGACCGTCAGAGACGCACGCTCCAGCGGGCCGACCACGACGTAATCAATTTGGTATTGGGCCAGCAGCGTGTCAGCGCGCGCGCCGCCCGCGTACATCTGTTTCACGTCCGCCTCGCGTCCGGCGTAGTTGATGCCCTGCGACCAGAGGTGTCCGCCATAACCCATCACTGCGCGCCGCCCCGACAAGTAATTCGGGTGATTATAAATCGGCGCGTGTAGGACGAGCGAGCGTGGCTCTGTCCGGCTCTTCAGCAACTCCGCGAAGGCCATGCCCCCGCGATCAAACTCCCGTTGCTCCGAGGCTTCGGAGATCACGCGCCAGACATCGAGACTCCCGGCCAGCGTCAGGACGAGCAGCAAGCCCAGCACGCCCATCTTTACCCACCCACCCATCCGCCACAGGCGCGCCAGCAACAGCGCGACGAGCGGCACGGACGCGACGTACCAGTAATAAAGAACCTTGATATTGTCCCACACCCACGGCGAAATTTTTCCGGCGTTGGCGCTCACAAACAGTAACGTAAACGGCGCATAGAACAACAGCAGACGTTTCGGCACGATTGGCTCGCGCCCGCGCCACGCGATGGCCGCGATGAGCAGCGGGATAAACAATCCAGTGTTCTTCAACCAGAACCAGAAGACGTTTTGCTGACCATGATCCCAACCGAACTGCCACGCGAAAAAGCTACCGGCCTGTGCCGCGCTGTCGCGGGTCGCCCACCACATCTGCGGCGCGGCGATCACTAGCGCCACCGCAAAGAACAGCATCCACGCCCGCCAGCGCGGAAACAGCAGCGCAAGGCAACCGCCCATCAGCATCAACGACACGAAACTGTGCGCGTGGACCAACGGCAACAGCCCGGCGACAACACCAGCCGCGAGCATCCGCAAAGTTGTCGCCGAAGTTGCGGTATTCAAAAACGGGAAAGTCGCTAAAGGTGAAAAGTCCGGTCGCCGGCGCGGCTCCGCATCTTTAGTGCCCTTCTGCCTTTTACCCTTGACCTTTTGTCCTTTGCCTTCTTCTATCGCTTCACGCTCTGGTACTCCGTCGCTGTCGCCGACCGCCATCCACCACTGAGTAATCACGAGAAGCGCGAGCGGCAGGCCGAGCAGCAGGCCGCGCTGCGGCACGAGGAGCGTCGTGATCGCGTTGCCCCAACGGTAAGCGCCGTCGTAAGTGATCGTGTAATCGTGTGGCAATCGCCAGAGCATGGCGGACAAACTTTGAGTGCCCGCCGTCCACTCCTTCAGGAATGTCACCCAGCCGACGCCACCGCTCAAGAGCGCCACCACCGGCGCGACGAGCGCCGCGAAGCGATTGCCCGTCAACTTTAAGGCGAAGCGGTATAGCAGCCCGACGAGTGACAGACCGAGCAGAAAATTTTCCCAGAAGAGCGCGCCTTCCAAACTCGCGCCCGCGCGCACCAGCATCGCCGCGACGAAGTCCACGATGAACGGGTAGGTCAAACGCGCGCCGGCATATTCCGGATGCTGCGGCGGGAAGTTCTGCCCATCCGTAAAACTCGTGATGATACCTAAATGGAACGGCAGATCGCCGAGGTTGTTATCGACGCCGGTGAAAATCTCGCCGCCCCGCACGAACATCGCGCGCCCGAAGACCAACCACAACACGACCGCGCCGCCTGCAAATAGTAGCGACGACGCCACGGCGCGACTTTTCGGCCGCGTCAACACGTCGCCGAGAAAGCGCGACGCGCCGGCAAAGTCTTCGCCGACCCGCGCCCGCCATTGTTTTTGAGTGAGCAGCGCGAGCGGCGCGGCGACGATTAACCCGGCCAGCGCGACGCTCGCGGTCGTTAGTCCGAGGACGGCGGCGAGAATGTAACCGATGAGGCCGAGCAACGCGAACCCGACGCAGACGCCCGCGCACAGGCGCGCGTAAAGCCGCGCCTCGTCGTCATAAAAATAGGTGAGCAGCGCGCCACTCGCGATGGCGACGAGCATCAACAAACCGGCCATACAAATGACAATGAGAACGTCTGGAAGAAATTTGCAGTTGACGAGCGCGCTTGATTATACGCGAGCGCCGGCTTTATACGTACTATGCAAATCGCGCGTAGGGTCTCTTCATTCTTTAAGAGAGGCGGGGAAATAATAGACAGGATGAACAAGACTAACAAAATAGGCATTGGCTTGAGTGGCCGTCTCATCCTGTTAATCTTGTCAATCCTGTCTATATCTTCCGACAATGGATAAACCCTTATCGCGCGGGCGCGAGAATTAGCGCATGAAACGCTACACTCTAAACTTCACCCAAACTCTCCCACTCGGCATCGACGAGGCGTGGCGCTTTTTCTGCGATCCGCGCAACTTGCCGATCATAACGCCGGCGTGGCTCGATTTTCAAATGACTGGCGAGTTGCCCAAACAGATGTATGCCGGCCTTGTCCTCTCGTACCGCATCCGGCCTTTCCTCGGCTTCCCGGTCAATTGGATCTCAGAAATCACGCACGTCCGCGAGCCGGAAATGTTCGTTGACGAGCAACGCTTCGGGCCTTACCG
>JACCRA010000802.1 GCA_013813825.1 Pyrinomonadaceae bacterium
AACCACCACCGGCCGGCCGTACCTGAGAGCCGCCGTGACGCAAGCGGCAGGGGCAGCGTCGCACACCACGAACACCGGTCTAGCGGCGCCATCCCATCGACTGAGCCGGCGCATGGGCAACAACAAAGCTTTGGTCGCCGTCCGACACAGCCTGCTGGTTATCCTCTCTCAGGTCCTGCTGGGCGGGCGGATTATGGCGAACGCGGCGGCGACTACTTCGACCGTCAGCAACCGCAGTCGCGATTTACGAATACTTCTTTTGTCAGCGAAGGTTTAAGGGGAGCGCCGCTATTCGTAACGCAGCGCAAGCAATGGATCGACCTTGGTTGCACGGTGCGCCGGAACGAAGCAAGCCATGAGCGCAACGATGGCGAGTAAAAGAGAGACCCCGATGAATGTTAGTGGATCAGTTGCAGTTACACCGAAAAGTAAACTCGACATCAGGCGAGTTAAAACGAAGGACGCAGCGAGCCCTATCGCCACACCAATCAAAACAAGTTTGGCTCCTTGCCTGATCGCTAGCTTAAGCACGTCAAGTCCCCGCGCGCCTAAAGCCATGCGAATGCCGAATTCACGCGTGCGCTGTGTAACTGAGTAGCTCATCACGCCGTAAATTCCTACTGCTGCTAAGACCAGCGCCACGGTGGCAAAGATGCCAAGCAATAGCATACTGAAACGCTGTCGCGCGAGTGATTCGGAGAGGACGTCTTCCATCGTGCTGATGTTGGAGACCGGCTGGTCTTTATCTACTTCCCACACAGTCCGGCGCACCGTAGCCGCTAAGCTCAGCGGTTCGACGTCTGTGCTGACGACAAGGTGACGCGGCGCGAAGAATCCAGCTTGCAGGTATGACAAGTACATCTGCGGCTTTGGATCGGCAGTCAGCTCGAATTGCCGGACATCCTTCACCACTCCAATAATGGTTAACCAGTCGTCAGGGTCACGAGAATCGGGTGATCCCGATGTGATGCGCTTCCCAATCGGATCTTCACCGGGCCAGAAGCGCCGTACCATCGTTTCGCTGATGACCGCCACCGCGGGAGAGTCGACTCTGTCCTGCTCGCCGAACTCCCGCCCCTGCACGAACTGAATGCCCATCGTACGAAAATAGTGAGGGCTGACGACTCTCGTCACCACAGTGGGTCTTCTGCCTTGGCCGGGCGCAGGATCAGGACGCCCCTCGATGCTGAATCCAATAGAATCACCTTGATAGATTAAAGGTATCCAGTTGGTGACGGCTGCTGATTTAACGCCCGGCAGAGCCTCAATGCGGTTTACCAGTTCGGTATGAAAGGCTGATCGGCGGGCATGGTCAGGATACTTCTGCGCCGGGAGGGCGACCTGAATCGTCAACAGATTGTCTAAGCGGAATCCAGGATCAACATTGTGCAGGCGCAGGAAGCTATTAATCAACAGTCCGGCGCCGATTAGCAGGATGAACGAGACCGCGACCTCGGCGATCACCAGCAGGCCGCGAATGCGATTGCCCCGACTTCCCGCAGCGGAGTCCCTGCCGCCCTCTTTGAGTGTTTCATTAAGATTAAAGTTAGAGGTTTGCGTGGCCGGGGCTAAACCGAAGATCAGTCCTGTCAGTAATGAGACTAGGAGGGTGAAACCCATCACTCTCGCGTCAATCGTGATGGCCGCAGCTTGAGAAATTTTCTCCGGGATGAAAGCTTTTAGTAGATTTACGCCCCACACAGACAGCAACAATCCGACGCCACCGCCGAGTAGTGCCAGTAAAACGCTTTCCGTCAGAAATTGTCGGATCAAACGCAGGCGGCTCGCGCCGAGCGCGACGCGGATGGAAATTTCTTTTTGTCGCACCGCGGCTCGCGCGAGTTGCAAGTTGGCGACATTGGCGCAGGCTATCAGCAGAACAAACCCGACCGCGCCCAACAGTACGAGGAGAGATGGTTTGATGTCGCCCACAACATGTTCGTGGAGCGAAATGACTGTGGCCCCTAGGTCCGTGTTTTGGTCAGGATACTGCTGTTGAAGGCGAGTGGCGATGGTACTCATCTCCGCCTGCGCCTGTTGGAGCGTAACACCGGGCTTCATGCGCGCAATGACCTGGAGGTAGTGTCTGCCGCGGTTGGCGGCTTCTTGAGAGCTGAAGGCGATGGGAACCCACAGCTCATCCTCACGGCTGGGAAACTGGAAGTGTGGTGGCATCACGCCGACGACCGTGGAGCTTTCGCCATTCAAGGTGAGAGGCTTGCCGATAATTGTCATGTCGGAGCCGAATCGGCGTTGCCACAAGCCATGACTCATGATGACCACGCGGTTCCCGCCGGGTTGATCATCCTCCGGCAGGAACGCGCGGCCTAAGTGCGGCTCGACGCCCAGCAAGGGGAAGAGATGGGCCGAGACACGCCTGCCGTCGATTCTTTCCGGCTCGCCGTTACCCGTCAGATTAAAGCTCAGATCGGCAATGGCTGCCATCCCTTCAAAGACCTGGTTTTGATCACGCCAGTCAATGTAGTTGGCCGCTGCGGGCGTATCGCGTGGATACCCTCCTTTGGTGTCGTCCTCCCAGACCATCACGAGCCGGTCAGGGTCTTGATAAGGCAAGGGGCGCAGCAGAACTGTATTGACGACACTGAAGATCGCGCTGTTCGCGCCGATCCCTAAAGCTAACGCCATCACGGCAACAACGGTGAACCCGGGGTTTTTTACCAGCATTCGCAGACCGTATCGTAAATCTTGCCAGAGATCTCCCAACATATTTAGTCTCCTTTGTGCCCCCGGCACCACAGGCTCGTGTCGAACGGGGCGCTCGACCCATCGCAGTTCCTGAGCCAACACATCGCTCTCGGTTAACTCGATCAGCGTCGCTTGATAGGCTGCCTCTGTTGTCGCACCGCCCTGTAGTGACTGTTCGTAGCGATCATCTAGGTGCTGGCCCAACTCCTCGACGATCTCGGCCTCACGCGTCGGCGACAGCCTCAACCCCGACAATCGCCTTGTGATCTCTACTTTCCAGTCAGGCATGTTCGATTCCTGTGATGCGATTGACCGCCTCGACAAACTCCCGCCAGCCACTGCGTTGCGCCGCTAATATCTTCTTGCCTTCAGGAGTCAGGCGGTAATAACGCCGCCGCCGCTGACCGGCCTTCTCCACCCAGCGACCCTGAATCCAGCCGCGCTTCTCTAGGCGGTACAGCAGCGGGTAGAGCGAGGCGACATTGAACCGTAGCACTCCGCGCGAACGCTGTTCGATCAGATTGCCGATGTCATAACCGTGTCGGGACTGGTCTTCAACGAGCGAAAGAATCAACAACTCGGCACTGCCTTTCTTCAACTCGCGGTCGAAGATATGTGAACCTATATATGACATAGCTATATATTATTAAGAAGCATATGATCCGTCAACATCACATTTAGTTTTGATGACATTGGCAGGGCAGCAAGCAATGCCGCCCGCTTCCGCCCCGCCACGACGACTAGCGCCGCGAGCCTCGTCGTTCAAACGCAAGACCCACGATCAAACAAGCCTTGACAGTCTAGGCAAGTCTATTTACCATGCTTTGACTTTCTAGGCATACTCGGCTCGCGCGAAGAGGTACACGAGTGACACGACAAAAGGCTGACCTGCTACAGGGCACCCTCGACATGCTCATCCTGAAAGCTGTCTCGTTAGGCCCGCTACACGGCTACGGCATCATCCAGCGCCTCCGCCAGATGTCCGGCGAGATGCTGGAAGTGGAGCAGGGATCGCTTTACCCGGCGCTCTATCGCATCGAGCAGAAGGGGTGGGTCTCCTCGAAGTGGGAGGTGAACGAGACGAACCGCCGCGCCAAGTTCTACGCGCTCACGAGGGCAGGCCGGCGCCAGCTTGAGGACGAGGAGGCAAGCTGGGACCGACTCGTCCTCGCCATCGCTAAGGTGCGGCAGACCACGTAAAGGGGCGGACTGAGGATGAAGTGGTTCAATATTTTTTCGGCACGCCTGCGCGCGCTTCAAGGGCGCGAAGCCGTCATCCGCGACATCGATGAGGAGATGCGCCTCCATGTCGAGATGGAGACGGAGGCGAACATCGAGAGAGGAATGCCGTCGGCTGAGGCGCGCCGGACGGCGCTCAGGAACTTCGGCAATTTTGACAGTGTCAGAGACAGTGCTTACGGGGTGCGGGGAGGCGGCATGTTAGAAACATTATTTCAGGATGTTCGGTACGGCGTGCGGATGCTCGTCAAACATAGGGGGTTCACTGCGGTAGCGGTGCTCACACTCGCCTTGGGGATCGGGGCGAACACGGCCATCTTCTCGGTCGTCAACGATTTGCTCCTGCGCCCGCTTCCTTACAGGGACGCGGAGCGGCTCGTCATGCTGTGGGAGATCAACCAGGAAGGTACACGCCAGAACACGACTTCGCGCACCAACTTCCGGGGCTGGCGCGAGCAGAGCACGGCCTTCGAGGGCATGGCGGCCTTCTCCGACCAGCGTCTGAGCCTGAGCGGCGGGGGAGAACCGGAAGAGGTCTCGGTCCAACTTGCTAGCCCGGAACTGTTTCGCGTCCTCGGCGTCGAGCCGATCCTCGGCAGGGGCCTCACGGAAGAGGACGCACGCCCCGGCACGCCCGACGTGGCCGTGCTAAGCCACGGCATCTGGCAGCGGCGCTACGGCGGCGACCCGACCGTGGTCGGCAAGCCCATTACGCTTAACGGCGCGCCCTTCACCGTGGTCGGCGTCCTCCCCATGGGGTTTCAGTGGCACATTAAAAAAAGGTCTGGGACGGGCAGGCCCGCCGAAATCTGGGCTCCGCTCGCGATGCCGACCGAAGGGGGCGCGGCCACGCGCGGCCGTTTCCTCTCGGTGGTGGCGCGCATGAAGCCCGGCGTCTCGCATGAGCAGGCCGAGGCCGAGCTGAAGACCATTACCGCCCGCCTCGAACAGGAAGCGCCGCAGTACAACAAGGGGATCGGCTCGGAGGTCATTCCGTTGCGCGAGCAGTTCGTCGGTAACGTCCGGCCCGCACTCCTGATCCTTCTCGGCGCGGTCGGGTTTGTGCTGCTGATCGCCTGCGCCAACGTCGCCAATCTCATGCTCTCTCGCTCCGCCGCGCGCGAAAAGGAGATCGCGCTCCGCACGGCGCTCGGCGCGAGCCGCCTGCGTGTGGTTCGACAACTGCTCACCGAAAGCGTGCTGCTCGCCATACTGGGCAGCGTGATCGGGCTGGTGGTCGCGTGGTGGGGCATCGGGGCGCTGGTGGCGATCAGCCCGCCCGACCTCGTGAACCTACAGGGCGTCGGCATCAACCTCACGGTGCTCGCTTGGACGCTGGGTGTCTCGCTGGCGACAGGCATCATTTTTGGCATCGCGCCGGCCTTGGAGGCGACGCGACTGAATCTTAACGACGCGCTCAAGGAAGGCGGTAAAGGCGCCGGGGGGCAGGGCGCCCGTAGCAGCCGCCTGCGGAGCGCCTTCGTGATCGCTGAAGTCGCTCTGGCCCTCGTGCTTTTAGCCAGCGCGGGATTGCTGGTGAAGAGCTTCGCCCGCCTGCAACAGATCGACACTGGATTCAACACGGAGAACGTGTTGACAATGGTCGTGCGCCTGCCGGACGGCAAGTACAAGGAGGAGCCGCAGATGGTCGCCTTCTTCCGTCAGGCCACCGAGCGCATCCGGGCGCTGCCCGGCGTCCGCTCCGCCGGGATGGTGAACTTCCTGCCGTTGTACGGCGGGCTCGGCTCCAACACCGGCTTCACCGTGGAAGGCCGGCCCGAACCGCCGCCGGGCGAGGAGCCAAGCACGCACGTGCGCGTAGCCGACGCCGGCTATTTCGGCGCGATGGGCATCCCCCTACTGCGCGGGCGCAATTTCACTGACTTCGAGGCGAGCGAGGCGAGGCGAGTCGTGCTCATCAGCGAGTCTATGGCTCGGCGGCACTTCCCCGGAGAAGACCCCTTGGGCAAGCGCATCAGCGTCCAGATGTTTGAAAAACCCACGCCGACGGAGATCGTCGGCGTCGTCGGCGATGTCAGGTACGACAGCCTGACGGACGAGGCGCAGCCGACCGTCTACTTCCCGCACCCGGAACTCACCTATCCGTTCATGACCCTCGTCATCCGAACCATCGACGACCCCGCGGAGATGGCCCCCGCGGTGCGACGCGAGCTGAGCACGATGGACCCCGTCCAGCCCGTCTCCGACGTGCGGACGCTGAATCAGGTAATGGCCGACACGACGGGGCGTGCCCGCTTTAACACGCTCCTCTTCGGTCTCTTCGCGGGGTTGGCGACGCTGCTGGCGGCCGTCGGCATCTTCGGCGTGATGAGCTACTCGGTGGCGCTGCGGACGCGCGAGATCGGGATCAGGATGGCGCTCGGCGCACAACCGGGCCACGTCATGGGGCTTATCCTCAGACAGGGGCTACTCTTGGCGCTCATCGGCATCGGCATTGGGCTGGCCGGCGCGCTCGCCCTGACACGCGTCATGTCAAGTTTACTTTTCGAGGTGGACGTTACGGACTCCGCGACTTTCGCAGCCATCGTGCTGTTGCTCACGGTCGTGTCTTTGATAGCCTGTTACATTCCGGCGCGGCGGGCGACGCGCATCGATCCGCTGATCGCCCTGAGGTACGAGTAGAGCACCTTCGGTCTCATCGGTGATTTTTGACCGCCGGCCCTACCGGCGCTTCTCGGAGAGGAGTCTTACGTGAAACGAATCCTTGTCATTGCTGTGATGGTGGGGGCAGCTCTGTCCCTCGATGCTCTGAGTCAAACAACGCGCAATAAGACTATGCGCGACCGCCGTAGCGAGGTGAAGAAGGCGCGCATTCAAATAGCAGCCCAGCAATTAAAACCACAAAGCGAGAAGAACAATTCGTGGCAGTATTATGGGCAAAAGGCAATAGATGAGTATAAGGCGAAAAACCATCCGGCGTTTCTCGAAAACGCTGAAAAGGCGGTGCAGGTGGGACCATTTCGTCATCCTTGGCTGATGTACCAGTTGGCGCGAGCATACAGTTTAAACGGCAAAACAGTTGAAGCGTCGAAGTTGCTGAACGATCTGGTCGAGATGGGACTCGGCAGTGATGCCGCCGAGAACGACGACTTCAAATCACTTCGTATTACCGGCGAGTGGGCTGAATTGAGTAAAAAAATCGCGGCGGTTAAAACACCACTCGTCCGCAGCCAAACCGCGTTCATTATTCCCGAACCTGAGCTTATACCAGAGGGCATTACTTACGATCCGAAGCGTCGCATCTTTTATCTCGGCAGTTTCAAATCCAAAATCATCAGCATAGATGCTGCCGGACGCAAGCGTGACTTCAAAGTTAGCGGGCAGGATGGGCTGACGAGTGTGCTTGGAATGAAGGTTGATGTACGGCGACGACTGCTGTGGGTCTGCAACAGCACACGGGACGGGGTAGGGTTTGTCCACAAATACAACCTTAATTCAGGGAGATTAATAAAGAAATACACGCTCGACAACAAACCGGAATCGCATCTACTGAACGACATTACGTTCAACCGCCGCGGTGACGTGTATATCACGGACAGCTTAGGGGCGGCAGTTTATGAAATACCGGCGAACACTGATGAATTGCAGATACTCGTCAAGCTCGAACAAGGCATTTATCCGAACGGCATCGCCTTATCTAGGAACGAAAAGCGGTTGTTCGTCGCCGCTTTCACGGGCATCTCATTGATTGACATCGGCACCAAGACCCAAACTGAACTGGCACAGGATGAAAACATCGCACTGACCGGAGCGGATGGATTGTATCTCTATGGGAACAGCCTTATCGCCATACAAAACGCCAACCCGTCGCCTGATCGGATAATCAGATTGTTTTTAAACGCCGACGGCAACAAAGTCGAGAAAGCGCGAGTAATCGAGTCGAACCACCCGCTCTATGTTATACCGACTA
>JACCRA010000010.1 GCA_013813825.1 Pyrinomonadaceae bacterium
CGCAAGGCCGACATCCTCGGGCTGCTCTACGAGTTGAGCAAAGTGCTCAGTTCCGTCTTCGATTTGGAGGCCATCTTTGAGAAAGCGACGGACATCATCTTTCGCGTCACCCCGGCGGATCGGGTGGTGGCGCTACTCGCGGAAGGCTCCGGGGAGATCGGGCCGGAGACGGTGTTGCGCGCGGTGGCGGCGCGCGCGCGCGACGAGCGGCTGAAAACACAGGCCAAAAACATGTCTATCGCGCGCACCGTGACGCGCAAGGTGATGCACGAGCGGGTGGCGCTGCTCTCGCAGGACGCCGCTTCCGACTCCATTTTCACGAGCGCGAAATCAATAGCCTCGCAAGGTGTGCGTTCCACCATCTGCGCCCCGCTCATCGGCGAGACCGGCGTCTATGGCGCGCTCTACGCCGACCGCCTCGATCCATTCGAGGTCTTTACGCGCGACGATCTGGAATTGATCAACGCCATCGCCGCGCAAACCGCCGTCGCCGTCCAAAACCTGCGTTCGCACAAGCAGTTGGCGCGCGAGGAAGTAGCCCGCGCCAACTACAGCCGATTCGTCCCGGAGTATGTCGTGCGCCAAATGCTGGAACACCCCGAATCGTTCCAACTCGGTGGCACGAGCCAGACGATCACGGTGCTCTTCGCCGACATTCGCGGCTTCACGCGACTGGCCGAGCACGCGCCGCCGGAGCGGATCGTGCAAATGCTCAACAAATACTTCACGGCGATGACCGAGATCATCTTCGCTCACGGCGGCACGCTCGATAAGTACATCGGCGACGGCTTGATGGCGCTTTTTGGCGCGCCCACCGCCACGCCCGACGACGCGACACACGCCATCGCGGCCGCCGTCGGGATGCAGCGGCAGGTACAACGTCTGAAGGAATCGCTGCGCGCCGATGCTCTCGAAGAGATCAACATCGGGATCGGCCTGCACACCGGCGAAGCCATCGTCGGCTACATTGGCTCGGAGCGCCGTTCGGAGTACACGGCGATTGGCGATACGGTAAATCTGGCGGCACGCTTGGAATCCAACGCGCGTGGCGGGCAAATTTTAATCAGCGAGGCGGTCGCCGGGGCCGCACGGGGCACACCCTATCCGCTCCGGCAAGGCGAGCCGTTGACCGTCAAAAATCGCGTCCAGCCAGTCCCGGTCTACGAAGTCGAGTGGCAAGTGCCTGAACAATAATCTCATTGCCGGTGTGGTCAAGCGTGAAGCCTGCGGTGAAGGCTGCGCGGTCGTGAAAGGTTCGAGATCAGGAGCGGTTCAGTTGAACTGTCGGCTTGTCGCCCTGCGGCTGCGCCTCACGATTCGCGGCGGCGACCCGGTCCGCGGCTGGAGCATGAGGAGCGTGACCGAGCGTGGCCTTAAAGAAGGCGCTGAAGTATTCGTACATCGAGTAGCACGCCGAGAGCACGACGATCCAGAGCGTGGCGCGTCCGGCCGTGTAGAGGAGCACTTGCCAATCGGTCGCCGTCGTCACGCCTGCCCCGAACAGATGACTGAGCGCGGCGCGCAGTTCCGGCACAGACCAAAACTGGATCGCCGGAAACGCCCGCCCGAAATTAGCGACCGGCGGCTCGCCCGCGACGCTCGACAAGATCAGCAACGCGATTGCCAGCACCTGTGCGCCCATCTTGAATTTACCCATCCGCGAAGCGTGGATCACGATGCCGTCCGCCGCCGCGATGGAGCGCAAGCCCGTCACCGCCAACTCACGCCCGATGATGATGACGACGGCCCACGCCGGGGCCAATCTGTTTTCGACCAACGAGATCAGCGCGGCGGAGATGAGCAGTTTATCGGCGAGGGGATCGAGCAGTTGGCCGAGGCGCGAGACTTGCCCGCGGCGGCGCGCAATCTGCCCGTCGAGATAATCGGTAAAGGCGGCGGAGAGAAACAGCGTCACGCCGAGAATGTGACGCGGCAGGCCGAACCAGTCTTCGGAGAACGGCGTCAGTAGCACCACGACGAGGATCGGCACGACGAAGATGCGCGAGAGCGTTAGTGCGTTCGGCAGGTTCACACGACTTACCTTCTGCCCGGACAGGCTCGCCCGGAAGCGAGTCTGTGTCAAGAAATGATTTGTGCTCGAAATGTTGTCAGCCGCAGTGTAGAAGCGGCTCAGGCGGGGTGTCAAGGAACTCACCCAAAGGCTTAAATCGCGCGCCAGCGAATCACAGCTTCCGCCGCTCACGAAGAGGCTTTGAACGAACTGATGGCTCTTTCGCCGCCGGTGTTCTTTTCTTCGGTGCTACCGACGGCGGGGGCTGTTCGAGGCACGGCGCGGAGAGGGCGAGAATGGCGAGCGAGCGTAACGGCCGGTCTTGCAGTTCACTGGCGACCCCGAGCGCGCTTTCAAAGTCGCGAGCGCCGACATCACGGAAGGTATTTTCAGGAGTGACAGGGACAAAGGGGCCGGCCACACCACCATGAAAGACGTTTCTGCCGACGATGTTCGGTCTGAAGGAATCATTGAGGCGCGGCTCGGTCACGTGGTTGGTGGCTCTAACACTTTCACCCAACATTTCTAGCGCGCGGGGCGTATCGAACTTCGCGTAAACCCACGCGATGCCAAGCAGCGCCCGCGCCTTTTCGTTCGAGTCCGGCGCTTTCGCCGCCACTTGCTTTGCCGCATCGAGCGACTCTCTGGCACGCCCCTGATCCGACAAAACATTCAACACCCGCAGAGCATAAATGATCGCCAACTGGGAACGAGGCTCAACCGCTTCGACTTTCGCGATGATGGACATTGCATCGTCGAAACGTCCTTCAAAGATCGCTTTCTGCGCCACCGTGTAATAGACCGCAACGAGCACTTGGCGGCGCGTGTCGGCACC
>JACCRA010000043.1 GCA_013813825.1 Pyrinomonadaceae bacterium
AATCGCTGGTTCGGTAATTGATACCGATTTGCGAAACGAGCGGAAAAACGATTTGTTTGACCCAATCAAATTGCAGCGCAAATTGCGCGACAATGGGAAAAACGTGCGTTCGGATGAAGCCGATAAAAAAATCGTCGTGCGTGCCGAAAGTGAAAGCGCGGTCGGTCGTCTCCAATAATCGTTTCGCGTTTTCGAGCCGTTCCGTGTTGTAAGTGTTAAGCAAAGAATCTTCGGCTTTTCCCTTCAGCACAAAAGCCAATTTCCAAGCGAGATTGTAAGCGTCACCGATGCCGGTGTTCATTCCCTGTCCGCCTGCGGGCGTGTGAATGTGCGCCGCGTCTCCGGCGAGAAAACATCGGCCTTCGGAAAATTTATTGACGTGCCTCGTGTGAACTTGATAGACCGAAAACCAGTTGACGTGTGAGATGTCGAGCGCCAGTTCCGCTTCATCTCTAATGCGCTGTTCAATCTCTTCGTACACGATCTCACCCGCGTCTTGGTCCCAGCCTTCGGGGAAAGCGCCGACGATGCGGTAACGATTCTCGCCCGGCATCGGGAAAAAGGCGACGACCGAATTGCGTGCTAAACAAACGTGCAGCGCGTCGTGGCTAAACTCCCAATCGATCCGCACGTCGGCGACGTAGAACAGACGCTCGAACGTGCTGCCCGCGAAAGAAAGTCCGAGCGTGTGCCTGACCGGACTCTGCGGTCCGTCGCAGCCAACGAGGTATTTGGCCGCTATGCTGTGCGACGCACCCGTCTGATCTTTGACGTGGGCGGTGACTCCCGACTCGTCTTGCGAAAAACTTTCGAGTTCAGTTTGCCAGCGCACCTCTCGGCCGTGACTTTGTAGATACTCGTACAGGAGTCGTTCGTTTTTGCTCTGCTCTAACACGAGCATGTACGGGTAAGCACTTAAACCCCGTCCGACCTCTGACAGATCAACTTCGCCGCGCACTTCGCCGCCTTCGAGCAAACGGACTTTCCCGGCAATCGTGCCCTGCGCCACCGCCGGTTGCGCCAAGCCCAGTTGCTCGTAAATCTCCAGTGTGCGGGCGTGAACGCCGAGAGCTTTGGAATAAGGCGTGACGCCTTCTCTCTTCTCGACGATGACAAAATCAACTCCGTGGCGGATGAACTGACACGCTAACGAAAGCCCCGTCGGCCCCGCCCCGATAATGATCACGTCCGTGTTAGTGGTAGTCTCCATCAGTAATCTCCTGGCTGCTGGTGGCGCAACTGATACACGCGCGGCGCTGGCCTGAGCTTGAAGCAGAGAGCGTGAAAGTCAACGAGGATGCGAGCGACCCAACTGACCGGGTTGACAATCACCTCAACGATGTCGGGATTGCCGCCGGTCAGCACCGGATAAGCCTGAGTGTTGGTAAAACGGAGCTTAACGCCCTTCGAGGATGCGGACGCGAAGCGCGTAACGATGGCGCTCGTCGATGCGGCGCGGATCGGAGCGCAGTTCAAATGCAATCGGAACTTGTTGCCCGGCGGGTTTAATCACTTGCTCGGCAATCGTCACCGATGGAGCGTCAGCGCGCGAAACGTCCAACAACTTCACTTCGACGGTAGCACCCGGCGCGAGCGCGATGCGTTGCAGGTAAGTTACCGTCCCCTTCACGCTGTCCATTGCTGTCACGTTGCTCGTCTCCATTGCGCCCACCCTGAAAGTAAGGAGCGGGCGGTCGTTTGTCGCGTACAAGCGTACAACGTCGCCCTCAACTTGGAAGCGAGTCGTCGCCTCTAACGCTTTCAAGAAATTCGTCTCGACTTGCTGTGCTTCCGCGTCGGCGCACGCCCGTTTCGTGGTGGCGACGGGAGTAATGCCGAGATCATCGCCGCCCGGACTGAAGCCCACACGGTAGCCGCCGGAGATGCGATTGCACCCGCTAGAGCCGGAGAAACGCCCCTGCTTAACATTGAACTCAAGGTACGGCGCGCCGGTTGCGAACGAGCGCCCTTCCATCTCAACTAACGTCCAGCGCTTCCTGAAAACCGAGTCCGCCTGTTCGTACTTGCCTACGCCCGGTGCCGCCGTCGCGTCAGTGCGCGCTCTTCTAGTGCTTCCCGCGCAGACGTCTCCTTCCTCCGCCGCGCCGTCACCCGTCCACTGCCGCAACTCCTCCGTACGTAACTTCGTCGCCGCCGCCAACGCCGTGCAACGACACGCGGGATAGGCGCTCCCATATTCACGTTGCGGATTGGCGGCCGGATAGAGCGCCCCGAGGTGTGCGTCCCGGTACGTGATCCATGTGCGTTGCGCGGCTCTCAACTTCCGTATCAACAGCGCGTCGGCTTGCCGCTCGCGCAAAATTTGCTGGTAAACCGTATTCATCTCGGCATCTGCTTTCGAGGATTCGGCGCAGGCTTCCTTGTTCATCGCGGCTTGTGTTTGCGCGAGAGCGACAGCGGAAGAAACAGGCAATAGCAACGCTGCTACTACGAAGTTAAGTTTCCATGCTCTCATGAGATTCTCCTATTCTCTACAAACATCGAAGTTCAGCGCGCCGCGAAAAGAGCAGTCAGCCCAGTCGCAAGCCAAAGCATTGAGACCTTACAATGCCAACAGTATGCTGCTGTCTTTGAAGGTGGGGTTAAGACAAGACGCCCAATCAGACGGTCCTAACCGTTCTGTGTGAATGGCGGCGGAAGGAATCATCTCACCGGGCCGCGCCCCGACATCTGCCCGGTCGGGGCGCCAAAAGTCTGTTTTACCCAAGAGGTCGAGTCGGTGTGCTGTTACTGCCCGGATTGGCGACGCGGTTGGAATTCTTAGGTCACTTCAATTTCCAACGTGACCGAGTAATCTCCCTGAACGCCGGAGCCGTTAATGGTAATTGTGTGCTGCGAGTCGCTCGTCAGGGTCTGGCTATGAATCCACAACGAACGGGCTACGCCGTCCTCTTTGCCAGTCGCTTTATCAAGAAGACTTTTTTTCAAATCAGCCACCTTCTTGCCTGTTCCCTTTTCAACAGCACCCTTAATGAGTGTTAGGGTGACGGGCAAGGTGACAGGCAAGAAGGGCGCGACTGCGACCGGCAAGACTTGCAACAGATTCTCTCTCAGCTTATCCAAAAAGCCCGATTTGATGTCGATGTCGAAGATTTCCACTTCGACCCTCTCAAGCTTCTTGAGATCGAGATCGTCGAATGTGATCTCCCTCGTTGAGACATCCACTTTGTCCATGTCTACCTTCGGCTCGGTCTGGTGTCGCACATAATTAGGCTTGCTCTTATTATCTTTTTCGCACTCCCAGTAATCACGCTTTCCCAAACCCGGGAGCACCTCGCGGGCAAACGTGATTTTGTTGTTGGAATCCCGATACTTGAGGCTGATGAGAGGACGGAATTTGCAAAACTTATCTTCCAGATTTGCCGGAAAGGTGAGATCGGTTAAGGTAACGACAATGGTAGTCATAAACTATCTCCTTTGATTGATGAGGATGCTTCGACTAAGCGGTTCATCTATCGCTGCCTTCGATACGAGCGATGGTCGCCAAGTCACTGTCTGAAACAGCTTGGATTAGGCGAGGGTAGTTCACGGTAGCCAAGTAAAGCCGGAAGCGGGTACAAAATATGCCTACTGACTGAGACAGTCAACTGGAATCTTGTCAGGCAACATTGAAGCCGTTAAGACCCTCACAAGGGTTGAGCGGTAAAGTCTGATCGGGTATGACTGTCGAAACTCAAAACCCTACACACTTATTCCTGTGACGTAGGCTCGGAAACAGATCAGCCGGGTAGGCGGACGTTCGAGGTGGAGACCAATCACTTCGTCGCCAGATGGTTCCGTCCAGATACTCAATCCGGTTAATCACCACCTTTGTAGTTGCCTCGGCCTTCGTCTCATCGCCTAATGACTCCGCGTTGACGACCCGCGTCGGAGGAGAAAGGCTGAACACGGCAAGTTCTTTAATCGCGCCCGACTT
>JACCRA010000047.1 GCA_013813825.1 Pyrinomonadaceae bacterium
CGTCGAACACTGGTATCTCTTCGATGGCGTTCAACTCGGTGGTGGCGACGGCGAAGCCGCCCTCGAAGCGGCCTTCGGCCCGCTCATCGCGGTCGCGCCTCTCTGAAGTTTTTTTATAAAGAGTTGCGGGTGGTGGTGACGCGCCAGTTATCGAAGTGACAACGGCTGGCATGACATCATGGCCTAAAGAACTAGCCATGAGGTAAAACGAAACGACACGAAGGCAACCTGCCGCTCGTGTCGTTTCGTTTTACCTCGTGGAAAAGTTTTTCGCTCTTTTCCGCAACTTGGTAAACTTCGCCGCGCCTTAGCCGTTCACCGATCTCGTCGCCAATTGCGTGCTCTTTTTGCGCGAGGCGCGCCACACCGTCACGCCTTCCTTTAATAGCCCGAACACGGTCCGCCGGTTTTGCGCGATCAGTTTGAGCCACGCGCGCTTGTTCATTTGTGGGAAGTAAATGCCGCGGAAGAAGAGGCGCGCGACGAAGTGGCTGATGCGGTATTGGACATGCGCGTCGCCGATGGAGCGGAGCGCCTCGGCGTTGCGCTCCGGGCTGTAGGAGGTCGCCCATGCCTGATTGACTTCAGCGCGCGCCTCCTTGATCGACATTTTGAGCGGCGTGTGCGCCATCTCGAAGGGCGCGAAGTCGAGCCAGTGAGTCGGACGCACGAGGCGGCCGGCTTTTTGCAGGCGGTCGTAGAGCGGCGTCGCGGGGAAGGGCGTCAGTTGGCCGAAGACGGGCAGCCCCGGCGGCCACGAGTGAATCTCTTTGAGCGTGCGCTCGGCCACACCCGGCGCGTCGTTGTCCATCCCGAAGATGAACGACGTGATCGCATAGACGTTGCGTTGCGCGAGGCGTTCGAGGACGGCTCCGTACTCGCTCGGCTTGCTGAAGTTTTTATTAACGTCGGCCATGTTCGCCGGATCGATGGACTCCATGCCGATGAAGACCCACTTACCGCCCGACTCGGCGATGAGATCGACGAGTTCTTCATCGCGCAACAAGTTGGCGCTAATCTGCGCGACCCACGGCAGTTGCGCGTTGGCGGCAATGATGTCTCGCAAGAGCGACTTCAAACGCTTGGTGTTGATCGCGAGGTTGTCGTCGATAAAGAAGACGGCGATCTGTCCGCCCTCGCGACGGGCGCGCGCCTTGAGTTGCAGCAGTTCCTCCAACACGCTCTCATTCGTGCGAAAGCGTATCGAGTCGCCGAAGAAGCCAGTGACGGTGCAAAACTCGCAGCCGTAAGGGCAGCCGCGTCCGGTCTCAATCGGTACGACGTGGAACGTGCCCCACCCGCCACCCATCCGCCCCAGCATCGGCCGCAGAAATTTGGGCACGAGGTTGAACTGATCGAGTTCGAGCGACTGCCACGGAATGGCCGGGTACTGCTGAAGACTCGGCTTGACGTCCAGCCCCTTCGCATCGCGCGACGGCTGATAGATGTCTTTGAGTTCGCCGCGCGCGGCGTCCGCGACGATCAGCGGCCACGTCTCGTCGGCCTCGCCGAGCGCTATCGCGTCGGCATGGCGCTGGCCGCCACTGCGGCCGAGCGCTTCGTCCGGCACTTCGGTGACGTGTGGCCCGCCCATCACAACGGGGACGCCGGCCGCGCGCAAAGCATCGGCCATGCGGTACGCCTTCGCGATCATGCGCGTCATCGCGCCGATGCCGACGAGTCCGACCTCCTGTTCGCGCACGAACTGCACCAGTTCTTCCTCGTTCATCGCGCGGGCGTTGCCGTCAATCAGCAGCACCTCGTGTTCGGGCGGAGTTAGCGCCTGCAATAGGAACATCCATAAGTGCGGCATGAAATTGCGCGTCACGCCGTTGTCCGGGTTGTAAAGCAGAATCTTCATCGTTCTCATTTCCTTCCAAAATGTTTGTGGAAGCGCACAACCCTTTTGCGCTTGGCGTCGAGAGTGGGCACATCGGAAACGTCAAGCGGAAGGAGCGGGGAGACTCAATCCTGATGACGGATAAACTAGCTATGGGAGGGAATATACCAGATGTGTACGGTGGCGTACACTCTCACCGCGCTCGTGTGAGATAAAGAGCAACTCCCTACAACTATATCGACATGAATGGGCGGCATTATCAATGTTTCCAGGGCGATGATCTATATTTGACTACAGCGACTGAACGAGCATGGGAAGAATTCAGGGGAAATGGAGCGACTTCAAATATACGCCTGCGACTTTTCTCCACCAATTAAATCCCCAACACGCGAAGCGAAGTGCAAACATTGAGTGTCTATCATCGTTTTGTCTTCTTTCGCCTTTTCCGGTTTTTGAGGAGGACTGTGATGAAAGCGCTTTGTTGGTACGGCACCGGCGATGTACGGGTCGAGACAGTGCCTGATCCGAAAATACTCAACCCACGCGACGCCATCATCAAGATTACGACGGCGGCGATCTGCGGCTCAGACCTGCACCTTTACAACGGCTTCATGCCGACAATGGAGCGCGGGGACATCCTCGGCCACGAAAATATGGGCGAGGTCGTTGAAGTGGGTAGCGAGGTCAAAAAATTGAAAGTCGGCGACCGCATCGTGACCCCGTTCACGATCTCTTGCGGCGAGTGTTTCTTCTGTCAGAAGCAATTATGGTCGCTCTGCGACAACTCGAACCCGAACGCGAAAATTGCCGCCACCGCAATGGGCCATTCCCCGGCAGGTCTCTTCGGCTTCTCACATATGCTCGGCGGATTTGCCGGCGGTCAAGCGGAATACCTGCGTATCCCATTCGCCGATGTCGGCCATGTCAAGATTCCTGATGGGATACCAGACGAAAAGGTTCTGTTCCTGTCAGATATTTTCCCGACCGGCTACATGGGAGCGGAAAACTGTCAGATTGAAGGGGGCGATACGGTCGCCATCTGGGGTTGCGGCCCTGTCGGGCAGTTCGCGATCAAGAGCGCATGGATGTTCGGCGCGGGGCGCGTGATCGCGATTGACAATGTACCGGAACGTCTTCGCATGGCGGAGGAGCAGGGGAAAGCCGAAACCATCAACTTCGATGACGTGAATGTTTACGACCGCTTGATGGAGATGACGGGCGGGCGCGGCCCCGACTCTTGCATGGACGTGGTCGGGTGCGAGGCGCACGCCGGCGGCACTTTGGACGGAGTGGTTGACGCGGTGAAGACTGCTACTTATCTCGGCACCGACCGTCCGCACGTCTTGCGCCAAGCGATCATGAGTTGTCGCAAAGGCGGCACGGTTTCGGTCCCCGGCGTTTATGTCGGGTTCTTAGACAAGATTCCGTTCGGTGCGGCGATGAACAAGGGGCTGACGATAAAGATGGGCCAGACGCACGTGCATCGCTACCTCCAGCCGCTGCTGGAAAAAATCGAAGCGGGCGAGATCGATCCGAGCTTTGTCATTACGCACCGCATGAAACTCGACGACGCGCCCGAAGGTTACAAGATTTTCAAGGACAAGAAAGACGAATGCATTAAGATTGTGCTGAAGCCTTGAAGATTCATGCCCTGTACAGCAAGGGGAAAGGACAAGTTAGGGATGAAAGCACAATTGAAGAAATTAAACGAACAAGTGATCGTGATTACCGGCGCGTCGTCCGGCATCGGTCTGGCGACGGCGCGGATGGCGGCTAAACAGGGCGCGCGCCTCGTTCTCGCGGCGCGTAGCGACGGAGCGTTGCGTCAGTTGACGGATGAGATCAAAGGTCAAGGCGGCGAAGCCGTGTCTGTCGTCGCCGATGTCAGCAAGCAAGAGGACGTGCGCGCGATTGCCCAAAAGGCGCGGGAGTCGTTCGGCAGCTTCGATACGTGGGTCAATAACGCGGGCACCGGGATGTACGGCAAACTCGAAGATGTGGCGATTGAAGACATGCGCCAGTTGTTTGAGACGAACGTGTGGGGCTTAATTTACGGTTCGCTCGAAGCCGTCAAACACTTGAAGCAGCGGGGCGGGGCGCTCGTCAACGTCGGTTCGACCGTCTCGGAGCGCGCGATTCCGTTGCAGGGTATTTACTCGGCGTCGAAGCACGCCGTCAAAGGCTTCACCGACGCGCTCAGGATGGAGCTTGAGCACGACGGCGCGCCCGTCTCCGTCTCGCTCGTTAAGCCGGGCGCGATTGACACGCCGTTTCCCTTAAACGCGAAAAACTATCTGGAAACAGAACCGCAGCACATCCCGCCCGTCTATGCGCCGGAAGTGGTGGCCGAGGCGATTCTCCACTGCGCCGAAACCTCAGTGCGCGACGTGTTCGCGGGCGGCGGCGGCAAAGGCAACGCAGCGCTCGGACACTACGCGCCGCGCCTCGCCGACCTCTATATGGAAAGCTCCGTCATCAGCGGGACCAAGAGCGACAAGCCGCCGCGCCCGCGCGAACAGAACGGATTAGACCACCCGTCGGAAAACCTTGCGGAGCGCGGAGATTACGAAGGGCACGTCGCCAAGACGAGCCTCTACACGAAAGCCTCTCTGCATCCGGTCACGACCATCGCGCTGGTCGCGGGCGCGGGGCTGGCGGTCGCCGCCCTCTGGCGTCCCTCGTCCTCTAATGGCGGCAACGGGTCGCGAAGCAGAAAGGCGAATTACCGGAAGTGAGACCAATAGGTAGTGGACCAATGAGGGAGGCACGGCGGACGGGCGCAGTCGGCGGGGAGGACATGGATCGGCACAAAAGCCCTTCCCGCCGACTGCGCCCGTCCGCTCTCTTATCGGAGTCGCCCTACCGGAAAGCACAGCGGTCATTGAACCGCGAAGGAGAAGCAACATGTCAGTTCCAGTGGTCGCGCAGGAATTCGTCAACCTCGAAGAGCGAATAGGTCTCGACGATTACAACTTCAATCACTTTCGCACCGCGCACCTCGTGCAGGACGCCAAACGAACTATCACCAAACAGGGCATCGAACCCGGCGCGCTGGCTCCCGATTTCGAGTTGTTGCGCGCCGATGGTCAAGGAAGTTTGCGTCTGAGCGAGTTGCGCGGGTGGCCGGTCGTGGTTCATTTCGGATCGCTCTCTTGACCGATCACCGCCGGCTCGGTCGAGCCGCTCAGGAAACTTCACGCGAACTGGCGCGAGCGTGTGCATTTCATCGACGTGCTGATCCGGCAAGCGCATCCGGGACCGAAAGTTCCGCCCTACCGGAGCTTCGCGCAGAAGCAGCGGGACGCGC